>CAIWTA010000058.1 GCA_903915465.1 uncultured Bacteroidales bacterium
AAGAAGAAGTTTATCCGCATTCGCGATTGTTGCCTGGTAATTTTCGTCTGTTGCCTTTTTATTTGCAAGATCTGCAAGTACTTTTTCTATCTCGGCGATCTTTTCTTTCGGATAAGTTTCAGCCGGTTTCAGACCGGATGCAACACCGTATTCAGTCTTTGCCGGTTCCCAGCTTTTTGCAGCCAGCAATTTATCGGCCTTTGAAACAGAAGCAGTGTACTGATCATCCAGGGCTTTCTGTTTGCCCAGGTCTGCCATCGCTGCATCAATCAATGAAATCTTGTCTTTGGGGTACTGTTCTGATGGTTTCAGAGAAGAAGCAGTTTGGAACTGCGTCTTTGCCGCTGTGTAAGATTTCTCCTCCAGCAGCTTGTCGCCGCTTGCAATTGCAGCCTGATATCTTTCATCCAGCAGCTTTTGCTTCCCAAGGTCGGCAAGAACCTTATCAATTTCTGCGATTTTCGTATTCGGATAGGTCTCAGCCGGTTTGATTGATGAAGCGCCAAGGTATTCAGTTCTGGCTACATCATAGGACTTTTCAGCAAGAAGCTTATCTGCCCTGGCAATAGCCGAAGTGTACTGTTCATCTTTTTGCTGTTGATCGGCCTGTAAGGCAAGAATCTTATCAATTTCCGCAATCTTGGTTTTAGGATATTGTTCTGCAGGTTTCAAATCCGAAGCTTTACCATATTCAACCTTGGCTTCAGAAAATGATTTTACAAGAAGAAGTCTATCCGCATTCGTGATTGTTGTCTGGTAGCTTTCGTCCAGGGACTTTTGCAATGCAAGATCTGCAAGTACTTTTTCAATCTCGGCGATCTTTTCTTTCGGATAGGTTTCAGCCGGTTTCAGACCGGATGCAACACCGTATTCAATCTTTGACTGTTCCCAGCTTTTTGCAGCCAGCAATTTATCCGCTTTTGATAATGAAGCAGCATATTGGTCATCCAACGATTTCAGTTTGGCAAGGTCTGCCAGCGCTGCATCAATCAATAAAATCTTGTCTTTGGGATACTGTTCTGATGGTTTTATCTGCAAAGCTTTCTGATAATCAAGTTTTGCTTGTTCATAAGATTTTTCTGCAAGCGATTTATCAGCGCTTGCTATTAAGCTCTTATATTGTTCGTCTTGGGATTTTTGTTTACCCATTCCTGCAAGGATCGCATCGATCTCATTGATCCGGTCTTTGGGATATTGCTCTCCAGGCTTAATTGTCAATGCATTTTGATACTCCTTCTTAGCAGGTTCATACGATTTTTCCGAGACCAACCCATCGGCTTTGTTGATGGAAGCCTGGTATTCTTCCTCAACTTGTTTGAAGGATACATCCTGATCAGACATCATCTTTTCTGTCTTGGCAATCATCTCCTTTGGATAAGCTTCCTTTGGCCTGATTTTCAAAGCTTGTTGGTAATTCGACCTCGCAATCACAAACTTTTTCTCGATGTAAAGGCTGTCGGCAACAGCGATCGCACGCTCATACTGTTCCTTCGTTCTTTTCAGGTTGGCAAGAAGATCATCGATCTCTTTGATCCTGTTGACGGGATATATTTCCTGTGGTTTAATTTTCGAGGCATTCTGGTATTCAGCTCTGGAATCCACATAAAAAGCATCAATAAACAATTTATCAGCGTTTGCAATTGCTTTTTTATAGGCTTCTTCTGTAGATTTCATTGATAAGAGCAAAGCTGTAAGTTCCTTTATCCTGTCTTTTGGATATTGTTCGTCCGGTTTATAGCTATTGGCATTCTGGTATTCCAGCAGAGAATTCTGATAACTTTTGGTGGTATAGAATTTATCTGCAGCAGCAATAGACCTGACATACATCTCCTCTTTGGTCTTCTGGTCAACCATGATTTTAATAATCTCGTTGATCCGGTCTTTTGGATATTTTTCACCAGGAAGCATTTTGCTGGCATTTTCAAATTCTGCTATGGCTTTTTCGTATTCCTTTGCCTGGAAAAGTTTTTCTGCACTGGCAATAGTGACATCATAAAGGATGTTGGTTGCTTTTTGCGACCTGAGCTTATCCATCGTCTCCTGAAGCTTCCCCTTGGCATAAAAATCATCTGGTTTCATGTCTAAGGCAATCTGGTATGCAGATTTTGCATTCAGATAGTCCTTTTCTTTGAAATAATTATCGCCCGATGCAATCGCTTTCGTGTATTCTATATTTGATTTACTTTGGGAAGTAAGGATGGTCTTTATTTTATTGACTTTATCACTGATGTATGCATCATTTGGTCTTATTTTTAAAGCCTTTTCATATTCATCAAGCGCCAACTGATAACTTTTTGTTGAATTCAAGAAATCACCCTTTCGGGAATAAGCCTGATAAAGTGAATCTTTTGACTTTCCTGATCTTACAATAAGAGTATCTGTAAGGTTGGCTTCTATAACCGGAGGAAGATCGTATTGAATTACAGACGAGGCAATTAAACAACTTCCAATGATGATCAAAGCAATAACGACCGTGGAACGAAAAGTGAATTGTTTATGAAAATACTTGCTGATACCAAGATTCATGCAGAGAGTTAGGTTTTTCGATTTGTTATGTACAGAAAATCAAACGTCAATAATGCAAAAGAATTTTATCCCTTTCATTTTTCGATCATTCCATCCTTAATTGTCAGTTTTCGGTCGGCCATATTTGCCAGTTCAGAATTGTGCGTTACGATCACATAGGTCTGTGAATAAGTATCCCGAAGCCGAAAAAACAAGTTATGTAATTCCACTGCAGAAGCTGAATCAAGATTGCCGGATGGTTCGTCTGCGAGGATCACATCGGGAGCGTTGATCAGAGCTCTAGCAACGGCAACTCTTTGCTGCTCTCCTCCCGAAAGTTCAGCCGGTTTATGATGTGTACGATCTGACAAATTCATAAAGGCCATCAATTCTTGCGCTTTCGAAACCGCATCTTTTTTTCTGAGTCCACGGATAAAAGCAGGAATACAGATATTTTCCAATGCCGTGAATTCCGGTAGTAAGTGATGAAACTGAAATACAAATCCGATATGAAGATTGCGAAATTCAGCCAATTTCTTTTCAGATAATTTCTGAACTTCTATCCGATTCACTTCAATTTTCCCGGAATCGGCCTTGTCCAGTGTTCCAATGATGTGAAGCAGCGTAGATTTTCCTGCACCCGAAGCGCCAACAATTGAAATAATTTCTCCCTTTGAAACTTCCAGGCTAACACCTTTCAACACTTCCAGGTCGCCATAAGATTTATGGATATCCTGCGCAATAATCATGAATTCATTCTTTAGACAACAAAGTTAACAATTCCTGGATATTTATGTTATGAAGTGATGAGGTGATGAAGTGTTGAAGTGATGAAGTGGCATATTTCAGTCTTTCTAACTCCGGGTAGCATGTGTTTCAGTATTTAACCAGACAGCGTTGATATTTTGATATCTATTGACTTTGGGAGAAATTGCATAGCAATCCAGCATGACAGCGAATATTCAAGAATTCATGTCATTCAAGCCATGTCCAGAGAGACACGAACAAAGTGATGATGAATAGGATTTGGAACCAGCCTACCTGAGTATGAAAGGCACGATTGTCGCTATAACACCAGTACACACTACAACTATAATGAAAAGGTTGTACCTGACATTGTAGTTGTTTAACAGCGATTCATCGTAATACTTTGCCACATCCTGATCTTTGTACATTTGTAAAAGCCCGTTGACCAGTTTCATCCTTGTCTGTCTCCCCTTTACAAGTCCAATGATCACAACAATATTGACCAGCAGGATCAATGAGACAAAGATGAACATTACCGCCAGCATTGACCCTTCAGTTCTGGATTTTTCGGCCATGCCTGAATTGATTGCCAGAGTAATAAGGTTAAGGAAGATTGAAGTCAGGATAAAGATGATATCAGTCTTTGTGTTTTGCTGCAACTCCTCGGTTATGTGTTTATGAACATGCTCTATCATATCTTTTTTCTTAATTTAATCAAATATATTACTATTTTTTCAAACCTACGATAAAATGGCGTTAACACTTATTCTTCGATGTCAGGTTCATTTTTTCTTAAGATGATACTCAACCCGTTTTACCTATAAACAAATGAGAGAATTATTAAAAACGTTGTAAGGAATCCGTATTACAATACAGAATAAGCTTGAAAGGAATGATATCATATAGTCCAGGCTGAGAGTCCTTTTGCTGTAAATTCGTACCTTTTTGTCTGACCACCGAACTTTTTCAGGGCTTCCACAACTTTTGAGCGTGTCGTTCCCGGGCAGTAAAAGAACATAAACCCACCTCCGCCTGCTCCTGAGATTTTTCCGCCTGTCGCACCGCTTTTTATCGCCATTGCATAAATCTCATCAATCAAAGGGCTGGTGATACCTGATGCCATATTCTTTTTAAACTGCCAGCCAAAATCAAGGATTTCGCCAATCTTATCTAGCTGGCCTTTGAGCAAAGCTTCTTTCATCCAGATAGCTTGTTCCTTCAACTTATGCATAGCGGTGATGGTAGTTTCATTCCGGTTTGTGACATTGATGGATTGCTGCTGGATGATGCTTGAGGAAAGACGGCTGGTCTCAGTATGATAAAGAATCAGGTTGTGAGAAAGCTCATCGAGGTACTTTTCACGAATGCGCAATGGGTTGACGATTACATTATCTTCTTTCGAAAACTCCATAAAATTCACTCCGCCAAAAGTAGCTGCATACTGATCCTGCTTTCCGCCTGCCATCTTCAGGTCTTCCCTTTCGATCTCGAATGCAAGGTGAGCAAGGTCATATTCTCCAAGCGGCAAACCAAGCCATTCGGCAAATGCCCCCAGGATAGCAACCACAAGCGTTGAAGAAGATCCAAGCCCCGACCCTGGAGGTGCATCAACATAAGTAGAGAGTTCAAATGATAGCGGTTTCCCGGTAAAATCTTTCACTACCCGGTTGTAGATTCCCTTGTGAAGATCGAGCTTACCATTGATCTTCAAATGTTCCTCACTCTTCAGTTCATATTGCTCCTGTTTATCAATCGCATTCAGAATGATCTTGCCATCATTCCTCGGACATATGGTAGCATAGGCATACATACTTATAGTCGCATTCAGGATGGAACCGCCATAGATCTCCGAATAGGGAGCAACGTCTGTTCCTCCTCCTGCAAGTCCTAACCGGAGTGGTGCTTTACTTCTGATGATCATTCCGGATCTTTTGTATCATGGTTGATAATTTTTCAATGGCTTCCAGCATCTTACTCCAGGAGTATTTCTCCTTCTCACGGGATGCATTTACCATAAATTCTTCTTCTTTCTTTTCATCATAAAAGCGGATGATGGCAGATGCAATCTCTGATGGCTCAGGTTGAACAACATAACCAACGACCCCATCAGGCACGAGTTCCGACAATCCCCCGACATCAGTCACGATCATTGGTTTGTCGAAATGGTAAGCAATCTGTGTAACTCCGCTCTGGGTTGCACTTTTATAAGGTTGAACAACCAGGTCGGCTACACAGAAGTAGTTTACCACTTCCGAATCAGGGATAAAATCGTTACTCATGATAACGACATCTTCGAGATGATTATTTTCAATCAGATCGTGATAAGGTTTCGGATCTGTATAAAATTCACCGGCAACCAGCAGTTTTAGTTTTCTGTTCCGCAATCTTTCATCCGAGAATGCCTGCAATAGCAAGTCAAGTCCTTTGTAATCCCTGATGAACCCAAAAAACAGGATATAATTGGTATTTTTATCCAGTTTCAGTTTCTGTTTTGCCTCAAGCTTGGAAATGGGTTTTCCAAAAGTATCATAAAGCGGATGCGGGGAGAACAGCACCGGTTTTAAATTGGTGAATGTTTTCAGATCATCCATGACTGAGTTTGACATGGCAATAAAACCATCACAACTGTTTACCCAGTAATTGGCTAATAGACGGTCGCCTGGCCTTTTCTCATGAGGAATTATGTTATCGATGATCGAAATTACTTTAGAATGTTTGTTTCCCCTAATAATCCTGGCAATCGTACCCAGGCAGGGAGCCATGAATGGCATCCAGAATTTCACGATGACAAGATCCGGCGATTGTTTTCGAAGCTGATAGCCAATCTTTACCCAATTCAGCGGATTAATTGAATTGACACAAACCTTTATCGGGATACCTTCAGGAGCAGGTTCAGAGGAATACTGCGATTTCCCCGGAAATAAAAATCCCGGATACTGCAGGCTGAATGTATAGATGAAGGCATCCTCTCCCCTTGCCCGGTATTCGCGGATCAGGCGTTCGTTGTAAGTTGCAAGTCCACCCCTTAATGGATGAGCCGATCCGACAAGAACTACTTTCTTTTGTTCTGGCATCTGGAAAAATTCAATTTAGCTACTGCAGTTGGATTTGGTACAGTTTAAGAGACTGTTTAAAATTTACGATTGACAAGATTTACGATTTACGAATGAATTTTTCTATTTACGATGTACGATTTTAATCTCATAAAATTTCTTTGAAAATATCAATTTCCATCTACTTTTATGTGATTCTCATCGAAGTTTGTAATTCGAAAATCCTAAATCGTCAATAAATTCGTAAATCGTAAATCTTGTTCATTCGTAAATCACCCTGGCTTCAATGATTGATAAAATGAAATTTAAACAGCCTCTAAATCCCCAGTTTTTTCTCGATTATATAATTATTTCTGTCGAAGGAATTCCTGGAAATCAGTTCCCCAAGGAAACCGCCAACGAACAGTTGCGTTCCTAGGATCATGGCAAGCAGACCGAAATAAAACAGCGGGCGATCAGTCATCTTAAAGGTCTGAAGAAAGAATTTTTCATATGCAAGGTACCCGGCAATGACAAACCCCGAAAGGAAGATCAATGTACCCCAGGAACCAAAAAAGTGCATGGGCCGTTTTCCGAAGCGGGTAGTAAAAGTGATCGACAGCAGGTCAAGATACCCTTTATAGAATCGGTCAAGCCCGTATTTTGTCCTTCCGTATTTCCGTTTCTGATGTTGGACAACCTTTTCACCGATATTTTTAAACCCTGCCCATTTTGAGAGAATCGGGATATACCGGTGCATCTCACCATACACTTCAACGCTTTTAACAACATCGTTTTTATAGGCCTTCAAGCCACAATTAAAGTCATGGAGCCGGATCCCTGACATTCTTCGTGCCGACCAGTTGAAGAATTTTGTCGGGAGTGTCTTTGAGATCGGATCATATCGTTTCTTCTTCCAGCCTGAGACAAGGTCAAATCCGTCATTTTTGATCATCCTGTACAATTCAGGAATTTCGTCAGGACTATCCTGCAAGTCGGCATCCATTGTAATGACAACGTCTCCGGCAGCAGCTGCAAAACCCATATTCAGAGCAGCAGATTTCCCATAATTCCTGCGGAATTTTATCCCTTTCACAGAGACGTTTGTCGCAGCCAGTGATTCAATGATCTTCCAGGATTTATCCTTACTTCCATCATCAACAAACAGGATCTCATAAATGAATCCATGTTCCGACATAACTCGGGCGATCCAGGCAGTCAGTTCAGGAAGGGATTCTTCTTCATTCAAAAGCGGTATTACCAATGAGATATCCATCCGTGAAGATTAATTTTAGTAATGTCCTTTCAGTGCACAAAAATTAAATCATACTATCAGCAATCTTGTCTTTTTTCCTGACAATCAATGCAAGGATCAGTGAAAGGACAACGCAGATTCCGGCAGAATAGATTATCTGCTTGACAGTACCCATACCCTCCTGTATCTTCTTAACCTGTTCGGCTATCTTTTCCTCCGAGAGATTATAACCACGCATCATTTCACTGAATTTATCAATGTTGCGTGTTATGTAACCGGGATCGATCAGGTTATTGAAGATATACGAATAGAGAATAGAGATCGTAAATCCGATGACAAGGATCAGGAAGCAGCTAAGCAAAGCCTGTCCATAGTTTATCTTCTTATCGGGTGCAAACTTTACCCTCAGGTTGCTGGTTCCAAGAAGAACCATAGTGACAGGGATGGTAAGAACCATTACAAGAAAATTGAGGATACTAAACCAAATGCTGAAAATATTGACATTAAAGATGTACATCAATAAGGACAGAACAACCAAGACACTTCCCAGGATTAATCCATAGGGCAGTGCATTTTTAAAAATTGCATTAAAACTCAGTTTCATGGCCAAATGTTTTAGATACTGTTTGTGCAAATTTATAAAACTTTGGCAAATTGTAATCTTCAAAAATATTTGCAATGAAAAATCAATTTTTTTAGTAAATTTGCAGCGGGTAAGTCTTATACGACCAGCTCCCATCAAACTCCCCCAGGTTCGGAAGGAAGCAAGGGTAAGACGGTAGAGCGGTGCGATATAAGGGGCTTACCCATTTTTTAGTTATTGAAATAAATACTTGAATAATAGATCAACGAATTCTGATTTACGATCGTAAATCAAAGATCGCTGATCGAATGTTCGATTATTCAAAACAAAAGCCATATTTATGTTACTTCGCGTACATCCTGATGACCCTGGTGAGCGTAATCTCAGGATGATCGTTGATTGCCTCAGAAGTGGCGGACTGGTGATTTATCCCACCGATACAGTATATGGTTTGGGATGTGATATCACCCAGATCAAGGCTGTTGACAAGGTGGCACAGATCAAAGGAATCAAGCGTGAAAAGGCAAATTTCTCATTCATCTGTCATAACCTGAGCCATCTTTCGGATTTCACTAAACCGATTCCCAACCACATTTACAGGTTGATGAAAAGGGCATTGCCAGGACCATTCACATTTATCCTGAATGCAAGCAGCAATGTGCCGCATTATTTTCAGAGCAAGAAAAAGACTGTGGGTCTCCGTATTCCCGATCACCGAATCCCTTGTATGATTGTTGAGATGCTCGGAAATCCCATCATGACTACTTCTGTGCATGACGAAGACCAAATCCTTGAATATTCCACAAATCCTGAACTGATCTATGAAAGGTTTGAAAAGCTTGTTGATATTGTGATTGATTCGGGTAACGGAGATAACCATGTATCAACGGTTGTTGACTGTACAGGCGATGAACCTGTTGTACTCCGGCAGGGAAAGGGGAATATTCTGGAGTTTCTTTAGTTTAGGCAATAGGGACAAGAGATAAGGGATTCGACTTTAGACTTTTGACTTTTGACTTTAGACTTTAGACGTTCCCTTCCAGCCTTCAGCGCCAGAATGCAGTATCCGGCCAGAAAAACATAAAACAATTTTTAAACGATTGTGAATTAGAAATTATTTGTTACTTTTGCACCCTTAAAAAATAAGGAGATTCGCTAGCTCAGCAGGTAGAGCATTGCCCTTTTAAGGCAGGGGTCCTGGGTTCGAATCCCAGGCGGATCACAAAAGGCCATTTGGCAACCAGGCCGATAACACGGAAACCAGCGGAAACGCTGGTTTTTTTTATCTCCTATTTACTACCATTTACTGAATTTCCAGTCTTCATAAATTTCTATTTTACTCAATATATTGAGATAATTTACTCAGTGTATTGAGATATTTATTATTTTTGTAGAAAAGATAAACAGATGTATAAGCGATCGTATTATGAGATAATCAAACAGAGACTTGGGGCATCAAGACAATTTCTCCAGGTACTCATGGGACCAAGGCAGGTTGGAAAGACGACTGTTATCCGTCAGGTACTCGAAGATTACCCTTATCCCTGGCATTATGCATCGGCAGATGACGCCACATCGACACAGTGGTTGAGCCAGCAATGGGAAACCATCCGGATCAAACTGACTGCATCTGGTGCAAAAGAGGCTTTATTGGTGGTTGATGAGATCCAGAAAATAGCGGATTGGAGTAACCAGGTAAAAATCCACTGGGACAAGGATACATTTGATAAAATTCCGGTGAAAATTTTCCTCCTGGGTTCGTCCCAGCTTCTAATTCAGAAAGGATTAAGCGAATCCCTTGCCGGAAGGTTCGAGGTCCTCTATCTGCCTCATTGGTCCTACAAGGAAATGAAAGATGCATTCAAATTTACAATGGAGGAATTTATCTGGTTTGGCGGATATCCTGGTTCATCATCCCTCATTGGTGATGAGCAGCGCTGGAAAGATTATATCCGGAATTCATTGATTGAAACCACGCTTATGAGAGATATTCTTTTGATGGCCAGAATTGATAAACCGATCCTGCTCAGGAATTTGTTTGAACTCGCATGTTCCTGGTCAGGACAAATTCTTTCTTTAAACAAAATGGTCGGCCAGCTACAGGATGCCGGTAATACTACCACCCTTGCTAACTATTTACATCTGCTGAAAGGTGCCGGACTTGTCGCCGGATTGGAAAAATTCACCCCGAATATGATTCGACAGCGTTCATCCAGTCCGAAACTGCAGGTTTTCAACACAGCGTTAATGACCGCCCTGAGTCCCCTTACCATGGATGAGACCAGAAAACAGCCTGAGGTTTGGGGAAGATGGTTTGAGTCTGCCATCGGTACCCATCTTCTCAACCATTCCTTAACGGATGGTTTCAAGCTTAACTACTGGAGAGAGGGAAACCATGAAGTTGATTTTATTCTTCAAAAAGGAAAGAAAGTCATAGCACTGGAAGTGAAAAGCGGGAAAGGGCGGTCAAAAGCGGGGATGGAGGAATTTACAAAAAAATACAAAACGGCAAAAGTTATCCTGGTTGGAGGGGACGGCCTTTCTGCTGAAGAATTCCTGATGATCTCACCGGCCATACTGTTCGACAGTCTTATGTAAAGATTTTCCCATATCCTTTACAAAGGTCGGTGCATATGTAAAGAAAAATCGATTTTCTTTACACATCATCAAAACAACCTTGTATTTCTAAAGGGTAAGTGGCAAAATTGCCTTGCATTTCTAAAATGGTGATATTATTTGACTTCAGATCTTGTCGGCTCTTTACATAGAGAGACAAATAGCTCTTGACAAAAGAGATAATTTATGTAAATTTGCAATACAAATGCAAAATTACATAAAATGATACCAAGAAAATTATCCACTACGTTGTTAAAGTTTGCCAGGAAGTATCCGGTAGTTTCAGTCACAGGACCTCGGCAATCGGGCAAAACAACATTAGTAAGATCACTTTTCCCAAAGCACAAATACTTATCACTGGAAAATCCGGAAACAAGAAGCATAGCCATTAATGATCCTAAAAGTATTTTTGATCCAAAGGATCAATTGTTAATCCTGGATGAAATTCAACACGTGCCTGAGTTATTGTCATACACCCAGGTAATCTCAGATGAACAAAAAATATCAGGTCAATTTATCCTGACCGGCTCACAAAGCTTGCTATTAAGTGAAAAGATATCTCAAACCCTGGCCGGAAGAACAGCGATTTTAAAATTACTCCCATTTAGCCTTCCTGAGATTGACAAATTGAGCCAGGTAAAGAAATTCTCTTACGAGGACTTTATCTTTAAAGGATTTTTCCCAAGAACCTATGATCAGAAAATTTCACCTGAGGAATTTTATCCATTCTACCTGGAGACCTATGTACAAAGGGATGTGCGGGAAATTCAGAATGTCCGGGATCTGAATACTTTTACCAATTTTGTAAGATTATGTGCAGGCCGTACCGGCCAGTTGGTGGATTATTCCTCTATCGCCAAGGACACCGGTGTTAGTGTTGGCACTGTTAAAGGTTGGATTTCAATCCTGGAAGCAGGCTATATCATTTTCCAATTGTACCCCTATTATAAGAATTATGGAAAAAGAGTAATCAAATCACCTAAACTCTATTTCACCGATCCCGGATTAGCTTCATTTCTTCTTGGGATAAAAAGTGCTGAACAATTGAAAACGCATTACCTCAAGGGCGCTCTGTTTGAAAACCTGATCGTTCTGGAGTTGTTGAAGCACCGATTTAACAATGGAATTCCTGAGGATATCTGGTTTTTCCGCGACAGTAATCACAACGAAGTGGATGTTGTATCGGAGAATGAAAATCTCCAATGGATAGAAATTAAATCCTCCCGGACGTTCTCTCCTGATTTCCTTTCCACCTTTCGGTTCCTTGATAAAAACGAGGATACGGGAAAGGATAACAAATCAATCGTATATGGCGGTGATGACACTTTTAGTCATAAAGGATTTAATATTGTGTCATGGAAAGATTTGGATAAGAAGCTAATCATACGGAAAGACAAAAAATAATCGGTCAGAATAAAGGATGAAATTCTCAAAAAGAGGTAATATTAAGCAACTTTTTAAATCTATTTCAAATTATACAAAGAAAATCGGGAAACGACCAAAAATGACTAAAAAAGTCTAACTTATACAAAAAGCCGATTCCTCTGGGGGTCCCAAGTTGTCTGCTTGAGAATGTTGCCTAACCTGTTGCCTAAGATGTCTTCCTCGCTCTTAAAAAGCCAGTAAAATCAATCCATACAGAAATCCATATGAATCCCAGGCACGATCGTTGCTTTCCTCAAGAGTCATGTCATTTAAAGCCCACCGTCTTGATTACAGTATGTTCATTTATATTAACCGGAAATTTCTTTCCGGACGTTTAATGTGCGTCTGGGCGCACTCAATCCTTGATGCAACGGGTGGACAATCCGTAACTCTTGTAGCCGTTGTAGGCAAGGCCGCTGCTGCTGCTGTCGAAGTACAAGCCCCAGCCTATAGTGGCATCGAACTGCGTACTACTCCAGTAAATGCCAACTGAGCCGCGATTGGTCAGCGAACCATTGAGATCGTAGAGGTACCCGGCAGCATGCATTTTTAACGCAGAATTCCATGGGCCTGTCCATGTTGTCCAGCCTCCACTTGCATCCACATTGATCCATTCGGAAGAAGTTGGAATACGCCAGTTACTTCCAAGTTCAATGGTACAGGGGTCGTTAGCAGCAACCCAATCCGAGGATTCGCTTATGCCAACAATCCAAGTGGTGGCAGGCGTTCGGACTGTACCATCATGCCTGAATCCCTGTTTATGGTTAAACTGCCAGTACCAGCCTGCTGAGGTTTCAGAAGGATCGCTTACTAAGGTTGCCTGATTTGTAGCACCCAGATTACGGGTAATCCAACACTTTGTTGTAGCTCCCGGAATATTGCCGACAATACCGTATGTTACTGTTTTAGTAACCGGTGCTACAGTGCCTGCAACGTGGTTAATTGTAATGGAAGAAACGCAACAATTAGATGTTGATTGAGTCATTGATAATAGCGTTGAAGATCCGCACCCATTATACGCCCAAATATATCTTGTGTAGACGGTGCTACAAGTCAACCCTGTTTCGGTTATTGTTGTATTTGTTCCAATGTCTGTGGCAGTTAAGTAATCATTAGAAGTGTTCCATTTATAACCAGTTGCCCCAGACACGGTATTCCACTTCCAGATTATCTGAATTAATGCTGGAATATTAGTGCCAGATGTAGGGGGTGCAGGAGCAGTGTTTGGAATAGTTTCTGTCAAAGTTGTGGGATCAGAAATTGAACATGTATTGTAAGACCAGACATATCTCAAATACCCTGAATTACAAACGATTCCTGTTTCAGTTTTTGACAATTCCGTACCGATATCGGTAGCAGAACTAAAAACATTTATTGTGTTCCACTTGTAACCTATTGCATCAGATACACCATTCCATTTCCAGATTATCTGACCAGGAGAAACCACATTAGTACCTGATAATGGGGCAGAAATACTACATGGTGAGAAAGTTTTCCAAGTACCATTTGAATATATGCTTAATGAGCCATTCGAACCACAATTTGTACAATATATCATCAACCCTTCAGCAGGACTAGGGATAGAATTTCGTTGTTCAACCGTCATCCGTGGCAAAAGAAATCCTTTGTTGCTAAATTTAACATCTAATCCCGCCGATGGATCAGGCTGGCTGCCATCTGTGTTAATTCCAACCTGTGCCGAAAGTTGAAAGGTTATTGACAGAAAGATTGCCAAAATGCTTGTTACAAGTAAATGCTTTTTCATAAGAAATGGGGTTTAATGAAGTTTTTGATAAAGTAGCTAATATAAGGTAAATATACAAACTTTATCACAATCAGGGGGAAAAATTCTGAATCCAGGAATGCAGAATTCAGGAATTCAGGAATTCAGGAATTCAAAAATTCAGAAACTCAGTCGCTTGGTACGAGGTGCTCGTTTTTTTTAAAAAACAACATCAGTCGCCAGATAAGCAGCCTTCGACGTCTTCGGTTCCAGCGTAGCCGGAAATCTCACGAAGTGAGATAGATGAAGACGCAGCTGCGTTGTGGCGACAAGGCCCGCCCGGCCTGAGGGCAAAGATTGATGAGTTGATGGGTTGAAGAGATGATGAGTTGATGAGTTGATGAGTTGACAAGGAAAGATGTGATTTGTTTTAATTTAAAAAGAATAAAGATCAACAGTCGCCGCATAAGCAGCCCTCGATGTCTACGGTTCCGGCGAAGCCGGAAATCTCACGAAGTGAGATAGATGAAGACGCAGCTGCGTTGTGGCGACGAGGCCGCCCGGCCTGAGGGCAATAATAGATTGAAAAATATTGAAATTTTTAAACAGTCCCTAAGTAGCTAATATAAGGTAAATATACAAACTTTATCACAATCAGGGGGAATAATTCAGGCTAAAATTTTTTGTAAACAAAAATATTCAGGAGTGCAGAATTTAACAAGGTTTCTCCGTTAATAAGTCTTATTTTTACTCCTTCCTACTGCCAATAGTTTAACTGATCTTACAACGATCAGAACAATTCATCAGAATACCATCCCTACACTATAAAGCTATGAAAACCTTTACTTATTTTATCATCATTACGGCGCTCCTGCTGAGCAGTCCGGTTTTTTTGATTTCCCAGGTTTCTGTCAATACAGATGGTTCGGCGCCCGACAGCAAAGCCATGCTGGATGTGAAAGCGTCCGACAAGGGAATCCTTATCCCGCGTCTCACAACTGCTCAACGGCTTGCAATCGCTGGTCCTCCCGAGGGCCTGCTTGTTTACGATACCGGCCTCGGTGCATTTTGTTATTATCATGCCAGCGCCTGGATCCTCAGCCTGAACAGTTCAAACGGGTGGTCCTTGACCGGCAACATTGGAATCACTGCCAGTATTAATTTTATCGGAACTACTGATAATGTACCGCTCGTTTTTAGAGTAAATAACATCTTATCCGGGAAAATTGATCCCGGGCATGTGAATACTTCCTTGGGATACTACTCACTTTATTTCAACAATGATGGCACTAACAATTCAGCCTTTGGTGCTGGTTCATTATTTTTAAATACCAAGGCAAGTTATAATGTGGCCATCGGAAAAGATGCATTGTATTCCCAATCCTATAATAACGGCAGTGCTTGGCCTAGTTATAATGTTGCTGTGGGGTTTATGGCACTCTATTTCAACCAGCCTACTTCGACAGAAAATGGAATAAATAATACGGCTGTCGGATGTTATGCTTTGAGTCAGAACACAACGGGATATTCAAATGCCGCCAGCGGCTACAATGCACTTGCCTCCAATACGACTGGAATCTGGAATACTGCAAACGGAGCAAACAGCCTTTTTAATAATACCACAGGCAATTACAACACTGCGAGCGGATACCAGGCGCTTATATTCAACACGACAGGTTATTCCAATGTGGCTATCGGCAGCCTGTCTTTAGTACGTAATACCACCCGGAGTAACCTCGTTGCCGTGGGTGACTCATCATTGTACTGGAATGGATACAATGCCACACAAAGTTATCAGGCCGTATCTAATACGGCTCTCGGCTCAAAAACATTGTTTGCAAATACCACGGGTTATAGCAATACAGCCGTCGGGACCAAATCACTTTTCGCCAATACCACCGGAATCTGGAATACTGCAAACGGAGCATTCAGCCTTTCTTCTAATACCACTGGCAATTACAACACTGCGAACGGTTATAATGCGCTGAATGCCAATACTACAGGTGTCAATAATACTGCTGTCGGGCAGGGTGCGCTTAATTTGAATACCAACGCATCTTCAAATGTCGCCATCGGGAAAAATGCCATGTCAAGCCAATCCTACGCTTCGACCAGCTACTGGTACAGTGATAATGTTGCTGTCGGGGTTTCGGCACTGGCATCGAACCAGCCGACATTAACAACAAATGGCATTCAGAATACGGCAATAGGTAATTATGCGCTTTTTTCCAACACCACGGGAAGCTATAATACAACCAGCGGCTATAAAGCACTTTACAATAACACGACAGGTTATTCAAATGTCGCTTATGGTTCTGGGTCTTTATATAATAATACCAACCGGAGTAACCTCGTTGCCATAGGTGATTCAGCATTGTTTAACAACCTGGGTGCAGCGGATCCTTTAACCGCGAATTCAAATACTGCCGTTGGTTCAAAGGCTCTTTATACGAATAATAATGGGTATAAAAATACTGCCATAGGATATAAAACTCTTTGCCTAAATTCTTCAGGATATCTAAATACAGCCATCGGGATGGAAGCGCTTCTATACAATGCAACAGGTTATCAAAATACTGCCTGTGGAGCATCTGCGCTTACTTCAAACTCCTCGGGCTTTGATAATACCGCCATCGGAAATTATGCACTTTTTTACAATACGATAGGATTTTCAAACACCGGCATTGGAAGTCTTGCACTTTTTAACAATATTTCAGCAAGCAGGAATATAGCGATTGGTGGCGACGCCTTAAAGGCGCAATCATACAATCCCGGGTATATCTGGAGTAGCGATAATGTCGCCATTGGGGTTGCAGCGCTTTCCGCTAACCAGCCGACCTTAACAACGAATGGCATCCAGAATACAGCAATCGGAAATTATTCCTTGTATAGCAACACAACAGGGAACTATAATACCGCTGCCGGGAACAATGCACTTTTTTACAACATTGATGGCAATTCCAATTCGGCCTTTGGCAATGGTGCATTAAAAAATAATGCCAAAACAAGTAGTAATGTGGCAATTGGAAATGATGCATTAGGTTCCCAATCCTATAATCCCGGCTATACTTGGAGCAGTTATAATATTGCAGTCGGCGAAGCTGCACTCTATTATAACCAGCCTACATCAACGACCAATGGAATTCATAACACGGCCACCGGGTATCAGGCACTTTATCACAATACAACAGGAGTCTCTAATACGGCGAATGGTTTTGCTGCATTGTTTAATTCAACTACCGGCTGGCAGAACACATCAATTGGAGCTAATTCAATGGGAACAAATACCATCGGATCCTACAATACCGCGGTTGGATACAACACGGGCCCCAATTTGACTAATTATTCCAATACCACCTGTCTCGGGATTGATGCCTCTGCCAATGGCAGTGATATGGTAAGAATCGGAAATGTTTACGTAGGGTCCATTGGCGGTTACAAGGCCTGGACAAATCTCTCAGCAGATAAAAGGTTTAACGGGAACTTGAAGGAAGATGTTCCGGGATTGAGCTTTATTACCCTGTTGCACCCTGTAACGTACCAGCTGGACCGCGAAAAGATCAATGATTTCAACGGGGTTAATGAAAGGAGAAGAAAGCAGAAAGAAGAGAACCCGGGCGCTGAATTCCTGGGTGGGGATAAATTCTCTCCGGTCACTACCGGATTTATAGCACAGGAAGTAGAAGAAGCTGCAAAAAAGATCGGGTATGATTTCAGTGGAGTGGATGCTCCTGAGAATGATAATGATTTCTATGGCCTGCGCTATGCAGAATTTGTAGTTCCACTGGTTAAGGCCGTGCAGGAACTGAAAGCAGAAAATGACATGATAAAATCTCAGAATGATAACTTAAAATCTGAAAATACCGCGATAAAAGCCAGGCTCGATGCGCTTGAATCGCTAATAAAAAAACCATAATGTTGATAATTTCCTGATATTGCTCTCCAATTACACTTTTTACTGTAAACTGACCTCAGGAAGATAAAAAATGTCTTGTCCTAAAATAGGTTTACACAAAAAATTGTGTAATGGATAAGAAGAGTAAAGTTATTTCAGGATTATGTGACGAGGCCCACGCGACCTACTATCTGACAACCAGTAAGTATTTTTTACGCTAATTTGATAATAATAGAACCACAAAAAATTGTATTACACGAAGATCCACGAAGTCATTAATTTCTTTTCTTCGTGGAACTTCATTATACCTTCGTGTAACTTCGTGATATTAGTAAAACCATGAATTCCGGATAAAATTTAAGTTATCTGGTTTGATGTTCCTGTTTCTTATAAAGGTGGGGCACTCGGCGGTTTAATTTTTTCACACCGGAGGGATGAATTCATCTTGTTTCTATAGATAGAACCATATGACCTTTTCATTTTGCTACTTTCCGTTGCAACTCAGCTTCAAAAGTCTATAGCAATCCAGCACCTCAAAAAAAGATACTACCCGGATTTACAATCCTTGTTGTATCTTTTGTTTTGCCCGTCTTGCGTGCATACCTTGCCCGGTGTTGCTCCTATTAGCTATCCTCCTTAAAAAAGATACTGAATTATAACCAGTGGAACAGATGTCATGGTTCCGGAGAATCCGCAACCAATAATTGCAATCTTCACCATTTTTCTCAAGTTCTCCAGGAAGCTAATCTGAATTGCCCATTTTGTTAACAGTATGTGGAGAAATCTTATCCAATAAACAGTCCTTCAATCCTTACTTTATAACTTCCATCGGACAATTTGGTAACGGCGTTTACCAGCCCACTGTGTCTCCATTGTAACATACACCGGCGGGGCATGAACCAGTACCTTCGCCCAAGTTCAATTTTCTCCTTAGATTCTTTAATAATTCCCTCATAACCTTGAGCTACATAATAACCGATATCAACAAATCCTTCTGATCGCGGTTTTAGAGGTCCGGTTACACACCAGTTGATCACACCATTCCGTGGATCAGAATCTGTGACAACACCGCAATGAGTTATTGGACATCCGCATGACATTCCCATCGGACGGCCTATCATGACATCACCTTTCTTTACGCCAAGTTCCTTAACAAGAGCAGGATTATATGGCAGGATCGTCTCCCTGGGGCCCGGCTCATCGCCAAAGCAATCAAGAATAAAATCGAAATCCCGCTTCAGGTAATCTTTCCACCCCATCTTCTCACCCACCTGACCGGCTTCCGGGCAATTGATGCAGTTGGACACGCTCTTTGATTCCGATCCATTATGCTTCAAATGGATGCACATCTTGAAAGAAGTTTCAAAATTATCCACTGCAACTGCAAATTCATCACAGGTTCTATATCCACAAACGCCACAGTCGAGCTTCGGCAATCGATCAAATGTTGTTCTTTCCTTTACTTTTGTTTCCATATTATCGTTTATTTATGAGTTTTCGAATTCAGAAATTCTTGCTCCCGGTTATCAAATATATCTTGCAATTTCCGAACGGCAGTGCTTGTGTGCGTCACAAACATAAAAGTATCTATCCATGAGCAGTGTTGGGCTAAAGCCCTATATTCCAGCGGTTTGCCTAACCCCGACCTTAAGGTCGGGGTTATTGATAACCAATACGTTACTGGACTTTAGTCCAAAATATAATTCTTTTCGGAGTGGGCCCATGGTTAAATGCTAATGATTGAACTTTCAGAATATATTGATTTCAAACTGTTCATTGCTTTCCCAAGTGAATCCGTGAAGATATCGACATCATTTTCAGTCGTAAACCTCCCCATGCTTACCCTGATAGCGCCTCTGGCCTCAAATGGATTGAGTCCGATGGCCTGAAGTACATGTGAAGCGTTGTGTGATTTGTCATTTGATGAGCAGGCAGACCCTGCCGAAACAGCAATCCCCATTTCATCCAAAAGAAGGAGCAGTCTGATGGTTTCACCCTCCAAGCCGTGAAAACTGAAACTCAGATGGCCTGGTAAACGTTGATCAGGATGACCGTTAATATAAGCATTCGAATATCCTGAGAAAATAGACCTGACCAGTATTTCTCTCAAGGAGGATAACCTTACCATTTCACTTTTCATTTCTTTCATACATAATTCTGCTGCTTCGGCAAAACCCACGATGGCAGGAATATTTTCGGTGGATGATCGTAAACCGGCCTCTTGACCCCCTCCATGTAACATCGGCACAAGATTGACCCCTTTCCTGACGTACAAAGCCCCAATACCTTTTGGGCCATAAATTTTATGTGAATTGATTGTGAGTAAATCCATGCCGGTTTCATGAACATTGACAGGAATCTTTCCGAACGACTGACAGGCATCCGTATGAAAATAAACATTGTGGTCTTTGCAGATCCTGCTGATATCTTCAATGGGTTCGATCGTCCCAATCTCATTATTGGCGTGCATAACCGATACAAGGATCGTTTTGGGATTGATGGCTTCTTTCAAAGTTGTCAGGTCAACGATGCCATCAGAATCAACAGGAAGATAAGTGATAAAAAATCCTTGATCGACCAGCCAATTGCAGGTATTAAGGACGGAATCATGCTCGATAGAGGAGACGATGATGTGTCGTCCTTTGTGTCGGTTGGCTTGCGCGATACTCTTCAATGCCCAGTTATTGGATTCAGTTCCACTGGAAGTGAAGAAAAGTTCACTGGAATCTGCTCCGATACAATTTGCAATCGTAGTCCTCGAATTTTCAAGAACTTCCTTTGCCTGAGTGCCATAACAATGCAGACTCGAAGCATTGCCATATCCTTGGGAAAAAAAAGGAAGCATGGCTGTCATAACCCGTTCATCAACACAGGTTGTTGCTGCATTATCCAGGTAGATTCTGTATTTAACCATATCCTTGTTATTCACCTACATAAAAAAGTTCCTGGTCAAGGGTGCGAAGAACCCCGAAATGATGTTTTGCTCCAATCTCTTTCTTGCCCACACAGATCGTACATGTTCCAACCGGAGGGTTTCCCCTCAGGAACATCGGAAATTCTATTTCGGGCGTTTTAAGTATCTGCTTTACAATGGGGTCGATGCCTATTCCATACAGGGCATTGCTTTCAACGACGGTGATCCGCTTTGCCGATTCCAGAACACGATAACGAAAAACCTCCCGCTCCGCTTGTGAAATGAGATCAATTTTTGTGATAACGCTGATGTCAGCCAAAGTAAGCATTGGTCCGATTTTCCTGGGAAGATTCATGCCGCTGGTTGCTTCAAGAACAACAATGCCCAAAGAATTTTCAACGTATGGAGAGCAACGCAGACATAAGCCTGCTGTTTCAACGAACAGATAACTTGCGCCTGATTTTTCAGCCCATTCAACTGCTTCGTCAAGAACGACTACATTGCAATGATCAGGACACAATTCGCCGGAATATATTTTTTTAACCGGGATGCCAAACTCTTTTGCTATAATGGTGTCATCATCAGCGTAAAGTACATCAATTTTCAAGTATGCAGTTTTTATCTCTCTTGCTGCCATACGCTTTAAAACCTGTCGGATTACCGTGGTTTTACCGCAGGTTGGAGGACCAGCAAATATTACGAGTTTCATAGACAACTATTAAAAGGTTAACACTTTAAAACTTTCATTGAAAATTGATTCTGTAAGCTCGTCCCCCGATCTTATGATCTGCCGGAAATCGAGCATCATGTCATCGATTTGTTTCATTTTACCGGCGACTTTCTTCTCTTCAGTCCTGGTTGTGATCATTTGCTGCATGGCACCGTTCTGCATAACTATTCTGAAATCCGACATCAATGCGATGCATGGATCGTGGGTAACAAAAACGAATATTTTCTTATACCTCTTCAATAATTCAAGCGCCTTTGTCCGGTGAATACCTGCATTTTCAATCTCGTCCAGTAAGATGATGGGAGAGTTGCCAATCACGACTGCATCAGCAATCAACAACGACCTGGTTTGTCCTCCCGACAATTCCGTCATGGCAATGTCCTTCATGATGGCTTCCCCGGTGAGTTCGTTGGCAAAATTCAGCGTCTCAGTGATGATAGATTCAACATCTTTCGCACCACGTACCTTCGCATGAATTGTCAGGAATTCCTCTACAGGCAGATCGCTGAGAAAGTTTGTGTGCTGGGAGATCAATGCAATGGGGTGATTCGAAGGATCGAAAATGAAATCTTCCGGCACAGGTTCTCCATTTATCGAGATCCGCCTTCCGGAAGGTGTGTTTTCATTAGCAAAAAGTTCGATGTCATTGATCAGGGTAGTTTTACCGCAACCTGTTGGACCCACAATACTTACAATGTCTCCAACTTCCATACTAAATTCTTTCACTTTCTCTGCTGAGCCGTCTTTTCCAAAGCCTCCAAACAGGGTAATTTTGTTTACATCCATAGCAGATAGAATTTTTACAAATTTATACACTATGTTCACCATTTTAATGTACATTTGTCCAAAATATTTAAGACTGTGATGTTGAATTTTATATACTCTAGTATTAAAAAATATGGAATCTGTCGGAAATAGCAACATCCTGTTTGATTGCAACAATTGTGTTTTAAATACTTTTATAAGTTTCTATTTAAACGAAGAGGAGCGTAGCAATATATGTGGCAGTGCGAATCAGTTGCATTTTAAGAAAGGAGAAGTTATTTTAAAGCAGGGCGCAACTTCAACCAGCATTGGGTTTCTTCACAAAGGAATCGTTAAATTTACATTTCAGAAGAATGCACAGAAAAATTATATTATGACGGTGGTTTCAGGTCCCAAACTTATCGGCCAGGCAAATTTATTTTTTAAAGAGAAAAATATTTTTTCAATCGTTGCAGTTGAGGATTGTGTAATTTGCTTTTTAGACAGCAAGAAAGTGCTTGGGGTGCTTGAAAATCATGGTAAATTTTTGTTATCAATGGTTGAACGTTCATCAGACATGTTTCAGACTTCTATTTTCAATTTCATAAGCCTGGCACACAACCATGTTCATGGCCGGATCGCGGATATCCTGCTTTTCCTTTGGGAAAATGTTTATATGAATTCGGAATATGATTTTACTTTGACCAGAAAGGAGATTTCTGAGTTTGCCGCCTGTTCCCATGAAAATGTCATTTCTGTGTTATCCACTTATAATAAGGAAGGATTAATAGGTTTTGAAGGAAGGAAAATTATTATCAAGGATTTAACCAAGTTAAAGGAAATCAGTAAAAACGGATAATTAAATTACTATGTTATCCCAAAAAACAAGATATGCCATGGTTGCACTCACCAGGCTTGCCCGGGAATATGGCAATGGGGCAATCCTGATTAGTGAACTAGCCAAAAGTGAAAGACTCCCCCAAAGGTTTCTCGAAAATATTTTACTTGAGTTAAAGAAAATGGGGATTTTGGGAAGCAAGCTGGGAAAATCGGGTGGTTATTTTCTCTTGCGACACCCTAAGGATGTTAACCTTGCAGAAATTGTCCGGCAATTTGAAGGGCCCATTGCCTTATTGTACTGTGTGTCTGAGAAAGCTTATCAATCCTGTGAGTTTTGCAGAGACGAAACAGCTTGCAACATCCGTAAAGTATTTAAGGAAATCAGGGATATAACTTTCGAAAAGTTAGAAAATGCCACTCTTGAAATGTTGATCACGAAAAATGATGTTGTCAGTGCAACATGATTGTTCCTCCAAGTATTGGCCTGCATTATTCACGCGTCAGAATACCGATTTCTTCTTCTTTTCTACCCGAAAATTTCGCTGGTTCACCCAATAGAATCCAATGCAACAATGAAACATTTTGGAAATCGGAAATTTCTACGTAAAAACCCAAACGAAATAATCTTTCCGACCAATCATTTGGGTTCAAATAGCTGTCAAATAAGTTGACAATTTAGGACATCCGGCATCTGAAACACCAGTAAAATAAGTATATTCAGAATAAACAAGTGACTCCGGAGGGATTCAAACCTTCAACCTTCTGATCCGTAGTCAGATGCTCTATTCAGTTGAGCTACGGAGCCATTTTGAGGTGCAAAGGTAATTTTTATTTCCAAATCGCAAACGATCCTTTCCTTTATCTGGTCAGAATCTCCATAATAAAAAAATTACGTACTTTTGCAGGCTGATAAAAAATGACTATTGCAGTAAGATTTTATAAATCTTTTGATTAACGATCAAAACCGATGATAAGCGTAGGGAATAGGTTTCTCACACTAGATGATTTTTACAAAATTCTATGTGAAGGAGAAAAGATCGAGCTAAACTCCAAATCCAGGCAAAAAGTTGAAGCAAGTTTTGAATTCTTGAAATCCTTTGCTAAAGGGAAAGTTATTTACGGTATCAATACCGGCCTTGGACCAATGGCTCAATATAAGATCAATAGCGATGACAAGCAGCTTCTCCAGACAAATCTTATCCGCAGCCATTGCAGCGGTTTGGGACAGCCCTTGTCGGACATGAATGTCAAAGCCACAATGCTGGCTCGTCTCAATAGCCTGATGAAAGGACATTCGGGGATTCACCACGAAGTTGTTGACTTGCTCAAAGAATTGATCAATCATGACGTCATTCCTTATATTCCTGAGCACGGAGGCGTTGGTGCAAGTGGTGACCTTGTCCAACTTGCCCACCTCGCCCTGATTCTTATCGGAGAAGGCGAAGTTCATTATGAGGAAAAATTTCGTCCAACCGGGGAAGTATTTAAAGCCCTTGGATTGAAGCCTATTTCGATGCATATCCGTGAAGGATTGAGTCTCATCAATGGCACTTCGGCCATGACAGGTATCGGAATCAACAATCTAATCCATGCCAAAAATCTCCTCGATTGGTCTGTGCTCGCTTCCTCCATGATCATTGAAATTGTGGAATCCTATGACGACCATTTTTCGGAAGAACTGAATGGGGTGAAATACCATATTGGACAGCAGCAGGTAGCGAAGATGATCCGTACAATTTTGGAAGACAGTAATCTTGTAAGACGCAGAGCAGATCATTTATATAACGGAAAAACCGAACAGATTGAGGTATTTAAAAATAAGGTGCAGGAATTTTATTCGTTGCGCTGCGTTCCGCAAGTTCTCGGACCTGTTCTTGATACTATCCTGAATGCTGAGAAAGTGGTCATAAATGAGGTTAACTCGACCAACGATAATCCTATTATTGATGTTGAAAGTAAGAACGTATACCATGGTGGAAATTTTCATGGCGATTATGTAGCACTTGAAATGGATAAGCTTAAAATTGCTGTGACGAAACTGTCAATGCTCGCAGAACGCCAGTTGAACTTCCTGCTGAATGATAAGTTAAATGAAATACTTCCTCCATTCGTGAATCTTGGAAAACTGGGGTTAAACCTTGGAATGCAGGGAGTCCAGTTCACTGCTGTTTCAACCGTGGCGGAGAATCAGACGTTTTGTTTCCCCACCTATATCCACAGCATCACAAACAACAATGATAACCAGGATATCGTTAGCATGGGAACCAATGCTGCGTTGATCACTCAGCGGATCATTGATAACACCTACCAGGTACTGGCCATCGAAATGATGACCATTCTCCAGGCTATTGATTATTTAGGATGCCAGCATCGTTTATCCACTTATTCTAAGAAAAAGTACGAAGATCTCCGGGATATTGTTCCGCGTTTTACGGAAGATAGTGTAAAGTATAAAGACATACAAAATATCATACAATATCTCCTGGAGCATAAACTTCATATTTCTTCATAAAAATAATATTACTTTTCATCTTATCAGGGGAAAACAAAATCTGAGCATGAAAACTGCACTCGTAACAGGAGGTTCAAAGGGTATTGGCAGGGCAATTTGTGTGAAACTGGCAGAAATGGGATTTTTTGTCCTTATCAACTATAACAAAAGTCTTGAAGAAGCTGAAAAGACCTTGCTTTTTGTCAGAGAAAAAGGGAGCGATGGCGAGTTATTACCATTCGACGTCTCTGACCAGGCGCAGGTGGAACAATCAATCAGTAGCTGGATGGGCAGAAATGAAGGGAAATACATTCACACGCTCGTAAACAATGCAGGAATCCGTATGGATGCGTTAGTGATGTGGATGAAAAACGAAGAATGGAATAATGTGATCAGTACCAACCTCAACGGCTTCTTTTTCATCACCCGGTTTCTGATCAAGGAGATGATTCTCGGGAAATCCGGAAGGATCATCAATGTTGTTTCATTGTCTGGTTTAAAAGGCTTGCCGGGCCAGGCCAATTACTCTGCCGCTAAAGCCGGAGTTATTGGTGCCACGAAAGCACTTGCACAGGAAGTTGCCAAAAAAAATGTTACAGTGAATGCAGTTGCACCGGGGTTTATCCGTTCAGATATGACGAAGGATCTCGATGAAACACAATTAAAAACATTGATCCCGATGAACCGCTTTGGTACTCCTGAAGAAGTTGCCGAAGCAGTAGGTTTTCTTGCTTCAGACAAGGCTTCCTACATCACAGGAGCAGTAATTAATGTCAATGGAGGACTTTATACATAAATTGATAGGCTGTTGAATCGCGTTGTAATCACCGGAATGGGCATTTATTCTGTACTTGGAAAGAATCTTTCTGAAGTTCAGGATTCTTTGATGAAGGGCAGGTCAGGTATCATTTTCGACCCATTGAGAAAAGCCATAGGGTTCCGTTCTGCATTGACCGGTACGTTAGACCGCCCGGTACTCAAGGGAATTCTGGATCGCAGGATGAGGGTTGGCCTGCCAGTCCAAGGCGAATATGCCTATGTTGCAACCATGGAAGCGTTGAAGAATGCTTTCATTGATGAAGCTTTTTTGGATAAAATCAACGTTGGCATCCTATACGGGAATGACAGTTCAGCCGTTCCTGTTGTGGAATCTGTAGATATTCTTCGCCAGAAGAAAGACACCATGATGATTGGTTCAGGATACATTTTCCAATCTATGAATTCTACAGTTTCCATGAACTTATCCGTCATTTTTAAACTGAAAGGTATCAATTTCACTATCAGTGGCGCTTGTGCAAGTGCTTCGCATGCCCTTGGTATCGGGTATCTTCTCATCCGACAGGGGCTCCAGGATGTGATAATCTGCGGTGGTGCCCAGGAGATCAATCCTGAATCAACCGCCAGCTTTGACGCATTGAATGCTTTCTCAATCAGGGAATCTGAACCCACAAAAGCATCACGACCTTTCGATCGCAACCGCGATGGATTGGTTCCAAGTGGCGGAGCCGCTACCATTATTCTCGAAAGTCTTGATTCAGCCTTAAGAAGAGGAGCAACAATTTTTGGCGAAATGATTGGGTATGGTTTTTCCTCCAATGGCGAGCACATCTCACTTCCTAATGTTGACGGGCCTGCAAGAGCCATGGAAATGGCATTGAAAGACGCAGGCATGAAACCTTCCGAAATCGAGTACATCAATGCCCATGCTACTTCAACTCCTGCCGGCGACAGCAATGAAGCCATGTCTATTTCCCAGGTTTTCGGTGAATCAAAACCACTTGTTAGCAGCACGAAATCGATGACCGGGCATGAAATGTGGATGGGTGGCGCCAGTGAAATAATCTATTCTTGTCTTATGATGAACAACTCTTTTGTTGCTCCAACGATAAACTTAGAAAACCCGGATGAAATTTCAGCCAGGCTAAATCACGTTTTTAGCCTTACATATAACGATTTGCACGTATTTTTATCCAATTCTTTTGGATTTGGCGGAACAAACTCCTCTCTTATTATCCGAAAATTTGACGGGTAGATGTGAAAAAAATCCCTACTTTTGCATCTCCAAAATGGATTCCATGATGCAACAACAGGAGATTATTAAAAAAATCAATCAGCTACTCATTGAGGAAATTGAAATCGATGAAAGTCAGCTCTCTCCTACTGCTGAACTTAAAAAAGACCTTGGTATTGACAGCCTTGATTTTGTGGATCTGTTCGTAATCATTGAAAATAATTTCGGGTTTAAAATGAAATCTGAAGAAATGGCGGATGTTAAGACTTTGCAGGATTTTTACAACTACATCTACAAAAGAATTCAAACAAATTAATCGTTGATGCGGGCATGGCAAGGGAAAACTAGAGGCGGTGTCCTGGGTTATAGAATCTTTGTCTGGACACTGAAAAACCTGGGTCTGTCGTTCGCGTATTTTCTACTCTGTTTTGTTGTTACATATTACATTTTTGCTTCCCGGAAAGCGTTTCTTTCAATTTTCAGGTTTTTTCACACAATCATAAAATTCAACTTCTGGAATTCACTGATTTCAGTTTACAGAAATTATTACAGCTTTGGACAGGTATTGATTGACAAAATTGCCATGCTGGCCGGATTCCAGAGTAATTTTACGTTCGATTTCGAAGGAGAAGAGTATCTCCGTCAAATGGAGAATGGCGGGCTGCTGGTCAGCGGTCACCTTGGAAACTGGGAAATTGCCGGGCAACTCCTTAACCGGCTCGAAAAAAATATCAACATCCTTCTTTTTGATGCCGAACACAAACAGATCAAAGGCTATCTCTCGGAAGTGCTCACCAATCGCCGAGTCAACTTTATTGTTATCAGAGATGACTATTCTCATCTACAGGAAATCCGCCAAGCACTCGAAAGGAAGGAAATCATCGCCATGCACGGCGACCGTTACCTGGAAGGCAACAAGATTGTTGTTTTGGATTTCCTGGGTAAACCGGCCCCCTTTCCTGTCGGACCGGTAAACCTGGCTGCCCGTTTCAGGGTGCCGGTTTCCTTTGTTTTTGCCTTGAAAGAGACTTCTAAACACTATCATTTTTTTGCAACTCCGCTGCGCACTGTGGAATTCAGTAACAATTTGCGGAAAAGAGATGGAATTTTACGGGAAAGTGTCCAAGCTTACGTTATAGCTTTCGAGAATGCCGTTAGAAAATTCCCTTTACAGTGGTATAACTATTACGACTTCTGGAAGATTCCTGAAAATCAGTCACAGCAAAACATCAAGTGACATTATTCGGGAATTTGAGGCGTCAACATTGAGTCCACTCTGAAAAGTATCTATCCATGAAAGGTGCTGGGCTAAATCCCTATATTTTAGCGATTTGCCTAAGGGGTTGACTAAAAAGTTTTTTTTATTTTCTAGCAGAGGCTCGCTGATAAATCGCAGAGTTTCGCAGAATATTGATAATATGAATTTTAACTCTGCGAAACTTAGCGTAAAACTTTGCGAAACTCTGCGAGACATTTTGTTTTTTTACTTTTTAGTCACCCCCTTCTTGATAACCAATACGTTACTGGACTTTAGTCCAAAATATAATACTTTTCGGAGTGGACTCAACATTGAATAACCAATGAATGTAAGGAAGATACTTCTCGTTTCTGCAAACAAATTTGGCGTTCCTTATCCGGTTTACCCGATCGGGTTATCGTATCTTTTCTCCTACCTGACAAAACGGCTTCCTGACTTTGACATCAGGATTTTTGATTTTAATCTCAAAAATAGCGAAGATTTTGCCCAAATTCTTCATGATTTCCGGCCTGACTATACAGGAATCTCGCTGAGAAACGTAGATGATGTGAACTTTTACAGCAAAGAATATTTCATCCTGGAATACAAGAAGATAATTGATCAGGTGAAGCAAAACATAAAAACCAGACTTATTATCGGAGGTTCAGGGTTTTCAATCTATCCGGAATTGTTGTTCGATCTCTTTGAACCGGAATTCGGGATTTATGGTGAAGGGGAAGAAAGTCTTTTCAGACTGATCAAATGTCTGGAAAATACTGGCGATTATACTGATATTGAAGGACTAGTATACCGCAAAGACGAGATTACCCATATGAATCCCAGGAAGACATTTATTCACCACCCCGATTTGTCCTTTGATGAATCACTGATCCCTTTCTATTGGGCAAAGAGCGGGATGATGAATGTTCAGACCAAGCGTGGCTGCCCTTATAATTGTATCTATTGCACCTATCCGTTGATCGAAGGCAGCAACGTCCGGACTCTTGACCAGGAAAAGATCATCGCAACGCTTTCCGATCTTTATTATAACAGAAAGATCGATTATGTTTTTTTTACCGACTCCGTATTCAATATCAATAATGATTTTAACAGGGAGCTTGCCGAAAAGATGATAAAGTCAGGACTTCAGATGAAATGGGGTGCATATTTCTCGCCTCATGACCTGGATGAAGGACTCCTGGGGCTTTTTAAACGGGCTGGATTGACGCATATTGAATTTGGTACCGAATCGTTGTCGGATTCAGTACTAAAGAGTTACGGAAAGCATTTTAGTGTAGATGAAGTTGTAAAAATTTCCTCATTATGCAATAAAGTTGATGTATATTTTGCTCATTTTCTGATTACTGGAGGATATGGTGAGACCGAAGATACGGTGAATGAGGGTTTTGAGAATTCAAAACGATTCAGCGACACAGTATTTTTTCCTTATATCGGGATGCGGATATACCCGGGAACAAAGCTGGCCAAACTGGCACTGAAAGAAGGTGTAATCGATCCGATGGATAATCTTCTTGAGCCTGTTTATTATATTGCCCCGAATATTGAATATTCCACACTCAAAGACCGGGCAGAAAAAACAGGTAAACGGTGGGTTTTCCCTGATGAGGATGTAACGATTATTATGCAAAGAATGCGCTTAAGAAACCGAAAAGGCTCATTATGGCACCATTTGAAAAGGTAATTGCAGAAGAAAAAGATATCACCCGGTTTATCCCTCAGAGGCCACCAATTGTGATGATTGGTAAGCTGCATTCAGTTGCAGATAAAAAGACCACCACTTCTTTACTGATCAGGGAAGATAATATCTTTTGCGACAATGGTTTTCTGAGAGAACCCGGTCTCATCGAAAATATGGCTCAAACTGCTGCTGCCGGAGCCGGATATTTATCAAAACATGAACAGAAAGAACCGGCTGTCGGATATATCGGAGGCATAAGGAATCTGCAGATCTATAGATATCCGCCAATCGGATCTGAAATTATAACGGAAGTCTCTGTAACGTATGAAGTGTTGGATGCAACAGTAGTGACCGGAAAAATATTCTTAAAGGAACAGCTCATCGCAGAATGTGAATTAAAAATATTCATCCTCAAGGAATAATTTAAAAATCACTATTGGCTCACAAAGATCAGATTTGCAATTAATGCCTTTATTGGCGCTTGATTCCCATATGCCTGATGCAGCATTTAATTTAGAAAGAATCCAAATTTTTGCTCTGTTTTTTTTAGTAAATTAGCAACCAAAAAACTATCTCTTATGAAATCAAAACTTTTACTCTTTGCGCTGTTCTCGGCATTGGCACCCGCCATATTCGGGCAGACTTTTTTATGGGAATCCTTTGATGCGGGGCAAATGCCTCCAACAGGATGGACACTGAACGGATTACCGGCCCAATGGTCGATCGGTAACAGCAACAATTCAGGTGGACTAGCGCCTGAAGCAAAATTCACTTATGTCAACCAAAACACTACAACAAGGCTTATTTCCCCAATGGTTGACCTTACAGGCCTTACTACTGTAAAGTTCTCTTTTAAATTCTTTTATGACTGGTATGGGAACCCGGCACCAAAGATTGGTGTAGCGACCCGGTCGCATACCGGAACGTGGACTTCCGTGTGGGAGACTACCCCGACTGCAAATTTAGGTCCTATGCAAAAGGATCTGGACATTGCTAACGCAGATGTCGGCGGAACTGAATTCCAGGTATGTATTTACTTGACTGGAAACATGTACAACCTCGACTATGTTTATTTCGACAACTTTTTGCTTTTCAATCCGCTGGACCGGGATGGTGCAATGATCTCCCTGAGTTCTACCCCAAAGTATTTTTCGGATCCAATTCCGGTAAATGGTACTATTCTGAATGCCGGTATCACTACCATCACGGATGCAGAGGTAGATTGGCAGCTTGACGGAGGTTTGATCCACAATTCCACTTTCTCCGGGTTATCCATCGCAACCCAGGAAACGTACGATTTTACTTGCACCGATCTCCTGGCTGCTGTAATTGGCGAACATAACCTGAAGGTCTGGATCAAAAACATCAACGGCAGCCTTGATAACAACCAGGAGAATGACACGCTCAGCAAACTGGTCACACGCGTTTGCCTTACCGTTCCTAAAAAACCCCTCTTCGAAGAGTTTACCAGTTCAACCTGTGCACCCTGTGCATCTTTTAACTCGGGCTTCGTGCCTTGGTGTGACACCCACGAGAATGATATAACCCTGATCAAATACCAGATGAACTGGCCTTCACCCGGGGACCCATATTATACTGCTGAAGGCGGGGTGAGAAAAGATTTCTACGGTGTAAATGCTGTTCCTGATCTCTATTGCAACGGCGGGAATGTGGCAACTTCCGTACCTGACGTGCAAGTAGCTTTTGATCAGGCACTCACACAGATCGGGATGATGGATCTCGTAGCCACTCATACAATGAACGGCCATGTAATCGATATAACTGCAACCGTACTGCCTTACGCCAACTTCACGGATTGCAACTTATATATCGTTGTGATGGAAAGGATAACGCATAACAACCATAGCACCAACGGTGAAACAAGTTTTGAGCATGTGATGATGAAGATGATCCCTGATGCCATCGGTACCACACTGAACCTGGTTGACCGTGTTCCTTTCACCATCTCGGAATCAGTTGACCTCACAGGCACTAATGTTGAGGAGTGGACTGATTTGATCGTTGGGATCTTCGTTCAGGACCAGGGATTTAAACTGGTTTACCAGTCGGCTTATTCGACCGAAAACGTTATTCTGGGCACTGAGGCAAGACTGGCTTCGATCAGCAAGGATGGAACGCCGTTAGCCGGATTCTCATCCGATATGTTCGACTACGATGTTGCACTGCCTTCGGGAGCAGTAATTGTTCCTGAGATCACAGCAACTCCGATCGACCCCAACTCGGTTGTGATCATTGTACCTGCAAATGAACTTCCCGGTACAACCACAATCGACGTTTTTGGTGAGGACCTTTTTACACACGAACTTTACTCGGTTAATTTCACCATTGGAGGTGTTGGTATCGACAATCCTAAAGTGAAAAACGTGGTCGCCTATCCCAATCCTTCAAAAGGAATAGTCTTTTTGCTGAATGCCGATCATGCTGCCATTACTATAACTACAGCCGGTGGCAATGTGGTAAGAACAATTACAGAATTCACAGGCACCTCCATTGACCTTGGATCGCTGCCGAAGGGCGTATATATCCTGTCGGTTGAGAAACCGGATAATACAGTGATCAGGAAAAAAATCGTACTTCTTTAAACAACCTGCGCTTCTTCGCTTATGACCATTGCAGGCCAAAAAGAGATTCGGAAAATTCCGAATCTCTTTTTTTTGTGAATTTTTAACAAAATCGGAAGAGTTGCAGCCTTGAATCATATATTCATATTTACATAATTTTCCTACATTCGCAAATTATTTTTAACCTTAGAATTTTTCATTATCCAAATCTTCAGATATGGAAAATAATCAAAATCCCGGATTCAAGAATAAGGACTTCGGACAATCAAAAGAATTGTTTTACTATTATCAGGATGGAGGTGCTTTTGACAAAAAAATCGGTTTTCATTCTGAAGATGATGCTATGATTTTGCAGCAGGCTTGGGATCTCTTCCAGGAGCGCATAGAAGAGGCTCGAAAACGAATGCAGGCAGGAGAAATCAGCCCAATTGCTTATTATATGGAAAAAAATCTTCTTGATCCGCTAAATCTTTCGATGGTTGCAGGAATTTCAATCTGGAGGGTCAAGCGTCATTTTAAACCCAGGATTTTCGGGTGTCTGAATGAAAAAACACTGAAGAAATATGCAACAGCATTTAACATCAGCATTGAACAATTGAAGAAAGCTGAATAAATTGAATTCATCAGATGGACAAAAATACACATATCATCAATTATACCCACCGCCAGGCCGGCCATTGCGAAAGCGGAGCGACATCAAACCTCTTCAGCTTTAGTGGTTTGGAAATCTCAGAACAGATGACTTTTGGCGTGGGTAATGGACTCTTTTTCAGTTACCTTCCATTTCTAAAACTCCAATTTGCGCCGATGATAACTTTCCGGAATTTTCCTAACATGGTTTTCAAAAAAGGAACTGAAAACCTGGGAGTGAATGCCACGGTGAGAAAGAACATTAAAAATCCTAAAGACGCAATGGATGCGCTTGATCGCAACATTATGAACGGGATTCCTACCGGCATGCAGGTAGGTGTATTCAAGCTTACTTTTTTCCCCCCGGAATACAGGATGCACTATAACATGCACAATTTGGTAGTGTTTGGGAAAGAAGGTAATTACTACCATGTCAGCGATACAGTGATGGAAACACCGCAGGTTATCAGCTATGATGATCTCGTACAGGTTCGGTACGCCAAAGGTGCCTTTGCTCCGAAAGGCAAGATGTACTGGATCAACAGTATCAATCCAAACCCCGATTTCAAAACAGCCATCCGAAAAGGGATCAAGCGGACTGTTTACGACATGATCAAGATTCCTTTCCCACTGGTCGGAGTGAAAGGAATAAGATGGATGGCTCGTGACCTGAAAAAATGGCCCGTAAAATTCGGGAACGACAAAGCCTCATTTTACCTTGGACAAATCCTTCGCATGGCCGAAGATTTCGGTACCGGTGGTGCAGGTTATCGTTACATCTATGGCTCTTTTTTAAAGGAGGCAGGGACAATGCTCAACAACGATGGTTTATTGGAAGCTTCAGATATGATGGGAAAAACTGCTAACCAGTGGCGGGAATTTACTTATATCGGAGCAAGAAATTGTAAGGACCGCTCCAAACCTGAAGAAGATTACGGCATGCTCTCTAAAATGCTGATTGAGATCGCGAATAACGAAGAAAAAGTGTACAAAAAATTAGATAAAATCATACTGTAAGGATGCCGGATCACCCAATTATAGAGATAAAGAAGTTATCCAAGACCTATAAAGGTACTAATGAACCAGCAGTAAAATCTATCTCGCTTGATATTTATCCCCAGGAGATCTTTGGTTTATTAGGCCCAAATGGTGCCGGTAAAACAACGACCATTTCAATCCTCTGCGGGCTTTTTCCTCCCACTGAAGGAAATGTTTCCATCGATGGATTGGATATAAGATCAAACCTTGACCAGATAAAACAGCTGATCGGGGTCGTTCCCCAGGATATTGCCTTGTACCCTACCCTGACCGCCAGGGAAAACCTTACATTTTATGGAAATATGTATGGATTAAGAGGCAAAGAATTGCGTAACCAGATTAGCGATTTCCTTTATGTTTTTGGATTGGAGAAGTTTGCGAATCGGCTGATCGGGAAATATTCAGGTGGAATGAAACGCAGGGTCAACCTTATCGCAGGTCTGCTTCATCATCCCAAAATCATTTTCCTTGATGAACCTACCGTAGGTATCGATGTACAATCCCGTATCCTGATCCTCAATTATCTTAAAGAAATTAATAAATCTGGCACAACAATAATCTATACATCCCACTATATGGAGGAGGCAGAACATCTTTGCACCCGCGTTGCAATTATGGATCAGGGAAAGATTATTTCCATTGGTAAACCATCGGATTTACTGGCAACTAACCCGGAATTCAAGAACCTGGAAAACGTTTTCATTCACCTGACCGGTAAAGATTTAAGGGATTAGTATGTACAAGTACTTTTCAGCTCTCCGTAAAGAATGTTTGATCCTGCTTCGCGACAAAGCCGGTCTGGCTATGCTTTTCATCATGCCGATGGCATTGATCATCATCTCATCTCTGATGCAGGAATTCGCATGGAATTCACTCAGCAAAGATCCTGTTGTGCAGATCCTGTATGTGAACAACGACAAAGACAGCCTGGGATATAATATTGAAAAAGGTCTCAGGGGTTCCGGGTCATTTGAAGTAATTGACAGTTTGAATAATGTTCCGGTAACGCAAAATTCTGCAAAGGCAGCCGTTGCAAAAGGTGATTACCTTATTGCTATTGTCATTCCCAAAGGCACTACAAAAGCAATCAGATCCAATGTAAGGGTTATGGTAGCCAAGACTCTTGCCGGGTTCGGGATGATCAATCCGTTAATAATGAGAAATATAGCTCTCAGTAATTCAGTGGATATTTCCATCTATTTTGATGTTACTGTCAAAAGCACTTTTAAAAACGCATTGATAAATTCGATCAAAGCAAACAATTACAGGATTGAAACGGAAATGGTGTTCAAGACATTCAATCAGGAGATTGCCAGGCAGTTTCCCATGTACAATCCCCCGGAAGTCAACTATCATGAGGTTCTGCAATTCAAAGAATCATTTCCCTCATACAAGACAATTGAATTAATCCCGAATACTGCGCAGCACAACATTCCTGCCTGGACAATCTTCGCGATGTTTTTCATCGTGATCCCACTCACCCAAAGCCTGATAAAGGAACGGGAAGAAGGAAGTCTCTTCCGGCTGCTCACCATGCCGGTTTCCTATATGAACCTGATCATGGCTAAAGTCAACGTTTACATTGTGGTTTGTATGCTTCAAACTTTTTTCATGCTGATTGCAGGTATTGTTTTCCTTCCTTTTTTTGGGATTCCAAGACTGCAACTCGGTAATGATTTTTTTGCCCTGACTCTGATTACATTAGTTGTTTCGATGGCTTCAGTCGGGTATGGACTTATGATCGGAACCATTGCCAAAACACATCAGCAGGCAGCTGCATTCGGTTCGATTTCTGTTATTATCCTCGCTGCTATTGGTGGATTGTGGGTTCCTATCTATCTGATGCCAACATTCATGCGAACTTTCTCTCAGTTCAGCCCAATGAACTGGGCTATCACAGGGTATTATAACATTTTTCTCCGGGGAGGAAGCCTTTTCAATATTCTTCCCGAAGTAATGAAGCTGCTTTTCTTTTTCCTTGGTACCGTGCTGGTTACCGGCATTTATCGCAAATTTAAAAGCCCTCTACCTACTTAACGATGGAGCTGAATGATCAGAAGGAGATAATTATCAGGTTTTCGGAAGTAGATTCCATGAGAATCGTATGGCATGGCAACTATATCAGATATTTTGAGGATGGCCGGGAATCATTCGGTATAAAATACAGCCTGGGATATCTTGATGTGTATAAACACCACGTCATGATCCCGATTGTAAAAGTCAACTGTAATTTTGTCAAACCTCTGGTTTACGGAGATACCGCGATTGTGGAGACCCGGTTTATTAATTCTGAAGCGGCCAAGATACAATTTGAGTATAAGATCTTGCGAAAGTCGGATCAGGAACTTATGGCCACAGGTTCTTCTATGCAGGTTTTTCTTACTCCTGAAGGTGAATTATTACTTACCATGCCCGATTTTTTTATCAGCTGGAAAAAAAAGTGGAAAATTCTCTGACGAAGCATGGAAAATAACAGCGTTTATGTTGCCGGGGATAATGTGATCACATCGCTTGGGTTCACTACTGATGAAACCATCCGGAAAATAAAGAACAACAACATTGGTTTTAAGGTCTGTAATGACCGTTCACTCACTCCTGCACCCATTCCGTTATCTCTCGTCGATTCGTATCAGCTGGATGAGCTTTTTCAGCGAACTGTGGAGATCTTCCGGCCTGACAACAGGAACACAAGATACACCCGAATGGAGAAATTTTTCATTCTTTCTATCTTTGATGCTACGAATGAACTGCCTGCTGAGATATTCGGAACAAAGACGCAATTGATTATTTCTACCACTAAGGGTAACATTGATCTTCTGGAAGAGGAAAAAAAAGTTCTATACGAGCCTGAACGTATATATTTGTGGAGGCTTGCAGAAGTTATCCGTCAATTTTTTAATTTTGAAAATCGGCCGCTGATTGTCTCAAATGCATGTATCTCCGGCATTCTGGCACTCAGCATTGCCTCCCGGATGATCCAATCAGGTCGTTGTGAAAATGCGGTAGTTTCAGGCGGTGATATCATTTCTGAATTTGTCGTTTCCGGATTTACTTCATTTCAGGCGCTCAGTCCGGAACCCTGTAAACCTTTCGATATTTCCCGCAACGGGCTCTCTCTTGGAGAAGGTTGCGGGACGATGGTACTCACTTCCTCAACCCAGAGATTTTCAGCCACTAATATCAGGATTGCAGGCTCAGCTTCCAGCAATGATGCAAACCATATCTCCGGGCCATCAAGGACTGGCGAAGAGCTGGCAATGGCCATCCAAAAAACGATGCATGAAGCAGCTTTTGAACCCACCGAAATCAACTATATCTCGGCACATGGTACGGCCACTCTGTACAACGATGAGATGGAATCAAAAGCCTTGGTTTTGGCCGGTCTTCAAAATGTTCCGGTGAACAGTCTCAAAGGTTATTTTGGACATACTTTGGGTGGAGCCGGCCTTATCGAATCGGTTATTACAATGAGATCAGCATTGGATAATATGCTTTTCAGGTCAGCTGGATTTTCTGTACTCGGAGTGCCCGAAAATATCAATGTTATTCAACAACACACTCCTGCAACTGTCGATACGTGCCTGAAAATTGCTTCAGGATTCGGAGGATGCAATGCTGCGATCATCTTCCATAAAGAAAAATCAACTCATTGACGAAATGAAAGACAACCTGTTGCTGACACACTGGTGCATGATCCGGAACAACCAGCTTGTCATTGATAACAAAATTGACGTTGTTACGGAAAATATTAGTAATTTTGCCGGCTTTCTTAAAGCGCTGTATAAAAAGGAACAGCTCAGTTATCCAAAGTTTTACAAAATGGATTCTTTGAGCAAAACAGGGTTTCTTACTTCAGAAAAGCTTATCAAAGAAAGTAACGTTCTTGATCATTACCGGAAAGAGGAAATTGGCATTATCATTTTCAATTCCAGCGCGAGCCTTGATACGGATACAGCCTATCAGAAAACAATACAGGACAAATCAAGCTATTTTCCAAGTCCTTCAGTTTTCGTTTATACGCTGCCAAATATCCTGGTAGGCGAAATCTGCATCAGGCATAAGATTAAAGGGGAAAATGCATTCCTTGTTTCGGAAAAGTTTGATGCGGAAATGATCCTTGATAATGTTGCAAGCCTGATGGAATCTGGCCGTGTTCAGGCTTGTCTTTGCGGATGGGTTGAAGTGCTGGGGGAGAAATATGAATCACTACTTTTTCTTGTGGAAAATGCGTCCCAAGTTTTCGAAAAAGATAACAAACCATCATTACACAAGACCTTTACTATTAACAATTTAAACAATATCTATTATACTAAAGGAGATTAAATCTATGGAAGAGTTGATCAATAAACTTAAAAATGAAGTCATAGAACAATTAAATCTGGAAGATATTTCACCTGATGATATAAACCCTGATTTACCTTTATTTGGTGAAGGACTTGGCCTTGATTCCATTGATGCACTTGAGCTGATCGTCCTTCTTGAAAAGAATTACGGAATCAAGATCGAGGATCCGAAAGACGGAAAAAAAATATTTTACTCCATCCGGTCGATGGCCGAATATATTACTGAGCACAAAAAAGGTTAAAGAATGCCAGACAAAATTTTTGTCACTGGCTTAGGTATTATTTCCGGTATCGGAAACAATCTCGCGGAGAACCTTGATTCTCTCCTTCAATCAAAGTCTGGTATTGGTAATTTATTCTACCTGGATTCCCCATGGCATAATCAGATCCTTGTTTCAGAAGTAAAATCTACTACCAAAGAACTTATTCATCGGGCTGGAATTCATTTTCAAGAAGGCTATTCGAGAAATTCTTTGTTGGGAATCATTGCCTCTGCAGAAGCATTCAATCATGCACGCCTGAAGGAATTTGGTGGTTTACGAACTGGTCTGATTTCAGGAACTACAGTTGGTGGTATGGATGAGTGCGAAAAGCATTACCAGGATTTTCTCACCAACGACAGCGCAAACATTTACATTGACACTTACGATTGTGCAGACAGCACGGAGAAGATCGCTGATTGTCTCCATATCAGCGATTATATCACAACAATAAGCACTGCTTGTTCCTCTGCTGCAAATGCAATAATGCTGGGTGCCCGGATGATCAGGAATGGCAAGCTGGATCGCGTGGTGGCCGGTGGAACCGAATCATTGACTAAATTCCACCTGAACGGTTTCAATACATTGAAGATCCTTGATAATGAGCCATGCAAGCCTTTTGATGAAAACAGGAAAGGAATCAATCTTGGAGAAGGAGCTGCCTATATTGTCATTGAATCCGAAAAGGCTGTAAAAGCTTCGGGGAAGAAAGTTTTTGCAGAGCTTGTCGGGTGGGGAAATTCCTGTGAAGCATTTCATCAGACTGCCTCTTCACCAGATGGCATCGGAGCCTTCCTTGCCATGAAAAAAGCGTTGGAAATGAGCGGCCTGACGGTGGATGAAATAGATTATATCAATGCACATGGTACAGGTACCGACAACAATGATATTTCTGAAGGCAGGGCAATTGAGAGATTGTTTGGAGAACATCTGCCAAAGATCAGTTCTACAAAACCATTTACCGGTCATACCACAAGTGCAGCAGGATCGACTGAGGCTATTCTGTCTATCTTGTGTATACAACATCAACTTATCTGGCCAAACCTGAATTTCTCAGAAAAAATGCACGACCTGAACTTTATCCCGGTTACCCATCTTATAAAAGATGTTCTTGTCAATGCTGTGATGACAAATTCTTTTGGATTCGGGGGAAATAATACAAGCTTGATATTTAAGAAATATGATTAGTTACATCAACGGCATCGGCATTATTTCTCCGCAAAAAACTGCAGAAACAACGGATTTTTTATCCGAAGCTGTTGAATACTATGCTGATTTTCTGGGTTGTGTAGATCCAAATTTCAGGACATATATCGATCCGATTGCTTCACGCAGAATGAGCCGGCTGATCAAGATGGGCGTTGCATCAGCGAAGATGTGCCTGGCAGACGGCGGATGCAATATGCCTGATGGGATCATAACGGGAACCGGCTTGGGAAGTGTGGAAGATACAGAAAAGATTCTTGGCAATATTGGTGAGGGTTCTCAACTTACAAACCCTACCCCTTTTATTCAGTCGACATACAATACTATCAGCTCCCAAATTGCAATCATGCTGAAGTGTAACAATTACAATTCGACTTATGTGCACCGGATTTTTTCATTTGAAAGCGGACTTCAGGATGCCATGATGCATATTTCTGAAAATCATGAAAATAACATTCTTGTCGGAGGAATTGATGAGATGACCCAGAATCATCTGTCCATCATCCGTCGACTTGGTCATTGGAAAATGGGCCCGGCCAATAACCTGAAATTGCTTGATTATTCGACTCCGGGGGCAATTGCGGGACAAGGTTCTGCTTACTTTTTACTTTCTGGTCAGAAGACTGAAACTACATATTGTAAACTCATGGATGTTCGCACTTTCTACAAACCAGAGAGCATCGAAACAATTGAATCAGGAATCAGCAAATTTCTGGCTGATTCCGACCTTGCACTTGAAGATATTGACCTTGTAATTACAGGGATTAACGGAGATTTTAAAAATGATGAGCAGTATTACCATCTTAACCGTACTTTTTTTAATAACCTGCCCCTCTCTTATTACAAGCATCTTTGCGGCGAATATCTTACTTCTTCCGGGTTTGCCCTGTGGCTGGCAGCAAATATCCTGAAACGACAGGTGGTTCCTCCTGTTATCCTGCTGAATGAAAAATCACCAAAAAGATTGAAGAATATTTTGATCTACAACCATTTTCGCCAAATCAATCATTCCGTTATGGTTGTTTCCGCATAAATTTTCATTTCGAGGAATAATATTTCTCTTCCCCATCCTGAATTCCTGAAAATAAAACCCATTATACAAAGCACAGCTATTATCGCAGCCAATCAGTTTACAACACTCCTCCTGTGCGGTAAAAAAAACCTGCTACATTTGCACAAGCAAATTCCTAATTTATTTTAACTATCTAACTCCTCCTGATGGCGCAAAGGGTTTATATCACAGGGATCGGGATCATCACCGCACTCGGAAACAACACTGAAGAAAATCTTTCGTCGTTGATGGAAGAAAGATCCGGGATTGGTGAGATAACATTGATTGATACAATCCATAAAGGGAAATTTCCGCTTGCGGAGGTAAAACTTACTCATGAGGAATTGCTCGATCAGGTGGGTTTGCCACATAAGAGCAACCTGACTCGAACCGCCTTGCTTGGAATGATTGCTGCACAGGCTGCTATGCACTCTGCCGGTATTGACAATGCGAAAGATTCACGGACGGGTTTAATCTCTGCTACAACTGTGGGCGGAATGGACCGCAGCGAATTATTTTATGAAAAATTTCTTGCTGACAAAAGCAAAGGCCAGTTGCGGGATATCGTGAACCATGACTGTGGGGATAGCACTGAAAGAATTGCTGAGTTTACCGGGATTCGTGAGTTTATAACAACCATCAGCACTGCATGCTCTTCCTCTCTGAACGCCATTGCTTTTGGAGCCCAATTGATCAAAGCAGGGCTTGTTGATCGTGTATTAGCAGGTGGTACTGATTCGGTGACAAAATTTACCCTTAACGGTTTCAACACGCTGATGATCCTAGATAAAAATAAATGTCGCCCTTTTGACGATACCCGCGCAGGACTGACACTTGGAGAAGGGGCGGCTTTTGTTGTACTTGAATCTGAGGAATTGGTCAATCGTGAAAAAAAGAATATACTCTGCGAGCTTACCGGATATGGAAACGCCAACGATGCATATCACCAGACTGCTTCATCTCCGGAAGGAACCGGCGCTTACCTTGCAATGCAGAAGGCCTTGGAGATGAGTGGACAAACGCCTGAAAGAATAGATTATATCAATGTCCATGGCACAGGCACATCGAATAATGATCTTTCGGAAGGAATTGCGATTGAAAGACTATTCGGTGAAAATGTTCCTGCGTTCAGCTCAACGAAATCCTATACGGGTCACACGCTTGGCGCTGCCGGTGCAGTGGAAACCGTGATCTCCATTCTGAGTATGACAAATAATGTAATCTTTCCGAACCTTAATTTTTCAACCCGGATGAAGGAACTGAAAATAACGCCTGTTACTCAACTGAAGAAAGAGATAAATCTTCGTCATGTACTTACTAATTCATTTGGTTTCGGAGGAAATAATTCGACCCTGATCATTTCAAAATGTTAATTGCAGAACCCCTGATCTGACCTGAATGAAAGATATTTTTATTACCGGACTTGGAAATGTTTCACCACAGAAAACCTTTGATAACAGCCAGTTTCTTGATGAGGTTGTCAGTTTTACAACCAATCAGCTGAGATGCCAGGATCCGAACTATAAAGAATTTGTTCCTGCCGATCTGCTCAGGCGCATGAGCAGGATCATCAGATTTGGCGTTGCAGCCGGAAAAATATGTCTGGCAGACGCCGGATGCCAGATGCCGGATGCCATCATAACCGGAACCGGATTAGGATGCCTGGAGGATACAGAGAAGTTTCTATCCAACATGATCAGGAGCAACGAAGAATTTCTGACTCCGACTGCATTTATTCAATCTACGCACAACACGGTAAGTGCTCAGATCGCCTTGCTGCTGAAATGTCACAACTACAATTTCACCTATGTTCATCGGGGATTGTCATTCGAAAGCGCCTTGCTCGACAGCATAATGCAACTGGATTCCGGAGCGGTTGATACAGTACTGGCTGGTGCAATGGATGAAATGACTCAAAATACATTTCAAATACAACAACGGCTGGGACATTTTAAACAGAAACCTATAGACAACCTCCATTTGCTGGAAGATCAATCAAGGGGCAGCATAGCCGGCGAAGGGTCTTCTTTCTTCATGCTTTCGTCGAAACCGGGAACAAAAACTTATGCCAGGATTTCTGGACTTGATTTTTTCTTTAAGCCAGCACCGTGCGAAATTGAATCCCGCTTACTTCAATTCCTGAAAAATAACGGGAAATCTATTGAAACCATTGACCTCGTACTTTTTGGATTAAATGGGGATTACGGTTTCGACAATATCTTTCACAACCTCATGGAGCACATGTTTCCTAAAACACCATCAGCGTATTATAAACATCTTTGCGGCGAATATTTTACATCCAGCGCTTTTGGCTTGTGGCTTGCTGCAAAAATCCTTTACCACCAGACCGTACCCGAAGTTGTTTTATTCAAAAACGCCTCTTCCGGAAAGTTCCGCAATATTCTTTTCTACAACCATTTCCGGAATATTGAACATTCATTCATTCTTGTCACACAAACATAGATGTTCACTTTCAGAACTACAACGATCACTTTTTTTGTTTTTTTATTCCTTCTGAACATTCTGGGATTTGCTGGTTTTGGAATACATTATTGGCATTACCTGATTTTGATTGGCATCTATGTCACAGTTTCTGTTACCCTCTCATTCTTTATTCGTTCCTGTTTTCATCTGAAAGCCTTTTCCAATGGAATAACCACCGAAAAAATCATTTCTATCACATTTGATGATGGCCCGGATACCGAATATACGAACCGGATTTTGGATGTCCTGAAAGACGCCGGTATAACGGCCACATTTTTTTGTATCGGCAGGAAAATTGACGGAAATGAAGAACTTCTTAAAAGAATGGATAATGATGGGCATCTGATTGGTACTCACAGCTATTCGCATTCCAACTGGTTTGATTTTTTTCCCCCTCGCCGGATGAAAAAAGAATTTTTAAGAACTGAGGAAAAAATTATCCATATCACCGGCAAAAGACCATTAATGTTCCGTCCTCCTTACGGCGTCATCAATCCAATGGTCAAAAGAGCTCTCCATGGAACCGGCTATCATGTGATTGGCTTCAGTAACAGGGCATGGGATACAGTTGCCAAAAAAGAAGGAAAAATCCTGTCGAGAATAACCCGTTCCCTGAAACCAGGCGACATCGTGCTTTTACACGATACGGTACAACAAAATATCAATGTTTTGAAGAGTTTCCTGGATTACCTCACGCAAAACGGTTACCAGGTTGTTTCCCTTGATAAACTACTGAACATCATACCTTATGAAAAAACGTAGTGTTTTCTTTTTATGCTTATTCATCTTCTCCTTGCTCCTTTGCATTTCGGCATTTCCCCAGGATCAAACTACTGAGCTGAAAAATCCAGTTTTATTCAGAAAGAAACTTGCTGATGCAACGCTATTGACGAATACCATAGAAAGTAAATTCAACCAGGAAAAGAATTTGAGTGTTCTCTCTGAAAAGATCCTGGCAAAAGGGAAATTTTATTTCAAGAAAAATAACATGCTTCGCTGGGAATATACCGATCCCTTCAAATACCTGATCATTCTGAACAATGGAAAAATCCTGATCCGGGATGAAGAAAAAGAGAACCAGTTTGATGCCCGGTCGAATAAAGTGTTTGCAGAGATCAATTCAATCCTCCTTGGATGTGCGCAGGGAACATTGCTCAATGATGAAAAAAAATTCCGATCCTCTTACTTCGAATCATCAAACAAATACCTGGTGAGGATGAAACCTGAAGATCCTCAATTGAAAGACATTTTCAGCGAGATCTGTATCTATTTTGATAAGAACGATTATTCGGTTTCACGCCTGATTATGAATGAAGTATGCGGCGACTACACCACAATTAATTTCTCCGCGAAAAAGCTGAATGCACCCATACCTGATGAAAAATTTCGTGTTCAATAGTTTCCTTCTGTTCTGCTTGCTGTGGCTCTTCTCGGCTGTTCCGGTACACAGCCAGTCGGTTGATAATGGTCTTGCACACCAAAACTGGATCCCTCCACTTGGCAATAATTTTGAAAAGGCACTTTTCAAAGGAAGTATGGACATTTCAAAACACCACCTTACCGGGCTTCTGTTCTTCAAACAAACTTACGACACATCATTACGGATTATCTTCATCAATGAGGTGGGGATGAAATTTTTCGATCTGGAGTTTACTCATGAACAATTTATCATTCATTATTGCTTTCCTTCATTGTCGCGGAAAGGATTGTTAAAAATTCTT
>CAIWTA010000059.1 GCA_903915465.1 uncultured Bacteroidales bacterium
GTTCTTGCCCCGAACGGATATATCAACAACCCGAATACGCTGGAATTCTATGATTATAACCTGAATCCCGGAGTTTATTCCTATACGGTAAAAGGTTATTATGATGTAAGCCCGATTCCTCCCGGCCACGATAATTCAGGGCCTGCAGGACCAGTAGAGGTTGTTATCAACTATGGCCGTCCGTTGCCATTCTATGAACCATGGGATCTTGGAACATTTACTTACAACAACTGGGATAACCACGGTAACTGGAGTGTGAATTCAGGATTTGGGAATCCGGCACCAACAGCCGATTACTCATGGCAGCCAGCAAAAACCAATTACAATGACACACTCACCACTGTAAATCTGAGCGCAGCACCTTATACCTGTGCCAGGGTTTATCTTGACTTTGACTATAAACTTCTCGACCGCAACCAAACCGGGAAAGAATATCTCACCGTTGAAGAATATGTGAGTGGTTCCTATAAACAAATTGCAGAATATGCCAATAACGGCGATGTGAACTGGACCAGCAAGCATTTTGAGCTGAAATCGACTATTGGCAAAGCCTTCAAGATTCGTTTCCGTGCACATGGCGCCAAATCATTGGATATTCTCCACTGGTATGTAGACAACATCAATGTTTATGCAGTTTGCACCCCACCGACAGCCTTAGCCTATACAGAATCGCACAATACCGTGAACCTGACGTGGACAGCGCCGAACTGTGTAACTGCACAACCCTTCACGATTATCTGGGATGATGGCACCTATGAATCCGGATGGACGTCCGGAGGCGGAGAAAGGCATTATGGCAATAAGTTCCCACTGGCGGCTGGTTCAAGCGGATATCTGACATCCTTTGATGTGATGTTCAATAATCTGGACGGATCTGGCGCACCGATCGATGTGTATATGGATATATACGACGAAGCCCATAATCTGCTGGGTTCATCTGCTCCTGTTACCCAACAGGTGGATGTCTTCCAGAACATTCCTGTTCCTTCAATCGCGTTCAGCGGGACATTCTATGGATTGGTGTATATGAACAATACAGGAGTACGGCCATTATACAACTCGCTGGATACCGACGGGCCACATGCAGCCGATGACTATGGAACCAGAATTGATGCAGCAGGATTGTGGCAGACCATTGGCGAATATGGCGGAACTCCGGGAGTATTCCTGGTCAGGGCCAATGGCATGATGGCAGGAAAGGATAAGAAATCCTTCTCGATTCTTCCAGGTGAAAACCCGACTCCGAAGGTTTATCCGAACGCTGTACGGCATTCATCTGAGATGGTTGTTGGCCGGGGTGACTCACACAGTCATCCGGGCATTGGCATGTTGTTCCCCAATAACGGATCAAGTGCCTCACTGCAGGGTTATAATGTATGGCGTACCGATTCAACCGGTTTGATACCATATCATAAGTTGAACAATAATCCGCTCAGCGCAACAGCCTATACGAACATTCTTCCTTTGACAGGTATCGGCACATACAAATATTATGTAACCGCCGTATACAATGATACCATTCCCAACACCTTCCTTTGCGAATCACCAGGCAGCGATACAGTAACAGTACTGGTCCCGCATGTAGGCATTACAGAAATCGGCAACGGTCAGATCATGATCTACCCGAACCCTGCAACGGAATTGGTAAATATAAAGAGCGATTACACCATCACGGGTGTAGATGTGATGAACTATGTAGGCCAAACGGTTTATACCAGCAGCAATGTTGATTCCAAAACCGCGAAACTCAATGTTTCGGCATACAAAGTTGGCGTATACTTTGTAAAGGTTTCGACCACAGAAGGTATCCGCACTGTGAAGATCACGGTGACTCACTAATTCCTAATCCGATTTTTTTGGAAAAGGCTGGTTTTAACCGGCCTTTTCCATTTATCCTTCATCTACCCGACCTTCACCGGCATCCAAAATCTATTCCTATCTTTGCATCATCTATGGTTTCAATAAACAATCTATCGATACAGTTTGGGGGTGAATCGCTGTTCGATCATATATCGTTTATTATCAACGATAAAGACCGCATCGGCCTCGTCGGCAAAAATGGTGCAGGGAAGTCAACACTGTTGAAAATTATCAAGGGACTGCAAAAAGCAGACGAAGGGGAGGTTATCCTGCCCGACGGTTATTCAATAGGTTACCTCCCGCAGGAAATGGAGTCGCATAGTGAACGAAGTGTGGTGGAAGAGGCCATGAATGCTTTTACTGAAGTTGTTCAATTGGAGGAAAGAATAGCCTTATTTGAGAAACAGATCAATGAGCGTACCGATTATGAATCGGAAGGGTATCACAAACTCATCAGGAAGCATTCAGATGCGCTGGAGCGTTACCATCTGATAGGCGGGCAGGCAATTCACGTGAATATTGAAAAAGTGTTGAATGGCCTTGGATTTGAACGGGAGGAGTTTACCAGGGTGATGTCAACCTTCAGCAGTGGCTGGCAGATGCGCGTTGAAATTGCCAAGATACTGCTTCAAAAGCATGATGTTATATTGCTGGATGAGCCCACAAACCATCTTGATATCGATTCAATTCAGTGGCTCGAGGAATTCCTTGCCAATTATAAAGGGGCTGCTGTGCTTGTTTCACATGACCGGGCTTTCTTAGATAATGTGACCAAGCGATCAATTGAGATTTCCATGGGAAAGCTCTATGATTACAAGGCCAACTATTCAGGATATGTTTTAATGCGTGAAGAGCGCATGGAAAGCCAGCTTGCGACGCATAATAACCAGCAACGCCAGATTCGCCAGATTGAGCGGTTTGTTGAGCGTTTCCGTTCGAAAGCAACCAAAGCGAAGCAGGTACAATCGCGGATTAAACTGCTTGATAAGATTGATCTTGTTGAGGTTGACATGGTTGATGGATCGGGGATCCGCTTCCGGTTTCCACCTGCACCCCACTCAGGAAAGATCATCCTCGAGGGTAGAAATATATGCAAGGATTATCCGCAAAAACGTGTTTTAAATGATTTGTCATTTACGGTCATAAAAAATGACAGCATTGCCTTTGTAGGAAAAAACGGCGAAGGAAAAACCACCCTGTCGAAAGTCATAACCGGGCTTGTTGATTTCACGGGGGAATTGAAATTCGGACACAATGTTGTGATAGGTTACTATGCACAAAACCAAAGTGATTACTTAGATCCCGAGAAAACCGTTTTTAAAACCATCGATGATATTGCTGTGGGCGACATCCGTGCACGGATAAAGGGGATCCTTGGTGGTTTTTTGTTCAGTGGCGACGATATTGAAAAGAAGGTTAAGGTGCTCTCGGGGGGCGAGAAATCGAGGTTGTCGCTGGCCAAACTGTTGCTTACCCCGGCCAACCTTCTGATTCTTGACGAGCCTACAAACCATCTGGATATGCGGTCGAAAGATGTGTTGAAGAGTGCCCTGCTTCAGTACAATGGCACCCTGATCATCGTATCACACGATCGTGATTTTTTACAAGGTCTGACCAACCGTGTACTTGAATTCAGGCATGGCATGGTGAAAGAGTATCTGGGGGATATTTATGATTTCCTGGAGCAACGCCGGTTACGGACACTGAGCGATTTGGAGGCCAACCAGCAGAAAACTGCCACCCAGACTGAAGGAGAGCAGGTTTCACAAAATAAGATCAATTGGGAAAAGCGAAAGGAGAGCGATAAGGAGATCAGGAAAGTGAAAACCCAGATTATGAAATGTGAATCGGAAATTGAGCGGCTGGAAGCTGAGATGAAGGTGAAAGAGGGCATGTTAGGCGATCCGGAAAAATTTCAGAAACAGATTCAGGACGGGAGCCTCTATAAAACATATGAGGATATAAAAAGTGCGCTGGCAAGAGAAATGAAACGCTGGGAGGAACTTAATTATGAGTTGGAAATTTTGGAAGGATAAATGTATTGACGATTTAATTCCTGCCATACATTCTCCGTTAACCCGTTCACCTGTTCACCCGATCATCCCTGTTTATTTTTCCCTCCCCAACATCTCTTCCATCAACCCAACCATTTCACTGGTCCTTACCGGGTTGAAGCCAAAGGATTTAAGAATTTCCAAAGCCTTCCTGTAATGATATTCAATTTCACGATTGGTGATTTCATTGATCTTTAGCTTCCGATAGATGTTTATGATTCCATTTACTTTTTGTGACCCGCTGATTTCATGGCTGAAAAAGTAATTTGTCAGATTATTCAGGATGTCGCCTTTTGCCAGTTCAAATGCTTTCAGATACAGGAAAGTTTTTTTGTTGGTTGTAATGTCCCCGCCGATAGCCTTTCCAAACTTGGCAGTATCCCCGAATGCATCTAGAAAATCGTCCTGGAGTTGGAATGCAAGACCCAATTCAATGCCGAAATCATAAATTTTTTCAGCATCAGCGGGATCAGCTTTGGCAAGAATAGCACCTAGTTTCAGGCTACAGGCAACCAGGACAGCGGTTTTCAGCCGTATCATCATCATATAATCGGAAAGGCTGATGCTCGACTGGGATTCAAAATTCATGTCATATTGTTGTCCTTCACAAACCATGCGCGCAGTATCGTTGAAGAGACCCAGTACTTGCGGAAGCAATGCAGGATCGGTTTTGGCAACGTATTCGTAAGCAATTACAACCATAGTATCGCCGGAAAGTATGGCCGTATTCTTATCCCACTTTTGAAAC
>CAIWTA010000060.1 GCA_903915465.1 uncultured Bacteroidales bacterium
GTTGCTGATCAATTTCAAAACTTGCGATCCGGGCCTGGGTGTTCATTTTATTGACGGAATCTTGTAAGGCCTGATATTGAACCAGGTAGCGGAGAGCTTGAAGAGAATCTCCGTTTTTCAACAGAAAGGTATAAAGTTCATTGGTACAATTCAGCATACTGCTGATATCTTTGGACAAACGAGCTTGCAGCAATGATCCTTTCAGATATTGGAGTGCGGACTTTTCGTTTCCAGTCTTAGCATAATATTCGTAAAAGTTAAAATCAATATCACCAAAATTATTCATAAAATAGATGTTCGCTTTTTCTTTTTGCCTGATTTTTTCAGCGCTTTCAAGATAAAATTTTGCACTATCATAGGATCCCAGATGCAGATAAGCAGAAGCTAAACTTAACATGTTATTGGCCTGGTGGAACTGATGCATTTTGATAACGCTCTTTTTATCCTCAAGATAACAATGCAAAGCCAATTTATAGTCCCCCTTTTTAACATACAAATCACCTAGCGGATCATAATATTCAATCGTGATTGGGAATTTAAGCAACTGATCATGTAATTCCGTTTTTAAATAGAATTCTGCTTTTTCCAGGTTTCCCCAGGCAAGGTATGAATATCCAATACGGTAAATTTCATTCATGACACCCATCGGATCAAATGTCCGGTAGATTTCAATCGATCGCATAAAGTACCCGATTGCCCGGTCATAATCCGCAATGGATGCATAATAATCTCCGAGACTATTATAGCAGGCAGCCATATTTTCAATGGGTCCGTAGCGTTTGTAAAAAAAAATCTTCTCTTTGTAGTACCGGAACATTTCTATTTGCCTGTTAGCCAAAACATAAATGAAATGAAGCTGATCAAGTGGGTAAGTATAACCCTGTACAACTCTCAACGAATCCAGTCCATCAATACAGCTTTTAACCCTGGCGATGGCTTCATCGAATTTGCCCTGTTCTGAAAGTCGCAGTCCCTCATACAAACGATGGTACAATAAACCCTGGCGAAAGTTGTATTTGCGCGACAGTTCATGTATCGTGTCGAACCATTTCTTGTGATCAGGAATTGGAGCAAAATGCATTAAGTAAAGCACCATCAACTTTATCTTGCTGGTATCATTGGTTTCTTTGGAAATCCGCTTCAGAAGTTTCTCATCTTCTGTTTGTTGAGCGGTGGCAATGCCATTATTGAACAGATGAATCAAAAATAGTAGGAATAAAAATTTGAATATGGTAGTCTTCATAAACAACAAAGGTGCAAAGATTTTTTAGAAATCGAATGCTGCGGATCGGGCGCCTCCCTTTCGTAAGCAGGGATTTTATCCGCGTTTATCCTTAATATCAGTGTCATCTGCGTTCCAATTACATTATTCTTTGATAAACTTTCCAAACGAAGTCTTTTCTCTATTTATCAATTTTACGAAATAGATCCCTTCAGGAAGTGAACTTACATCCAGATCGGCTTTCGCATTTTGCATTACCTGACGAATCAGTTCCTTGCCGGTTATGCCAACTATAATTACATAGCCTGATGGATCGATCAACAATCCGGACATTTCAATTGTCAGGAATTGATCAGCCGGATTCGGGTAAATTTTCATACTCTTTCCTGCTTCAGGATCATTTGTTCCGACGGTTACACTATAACCAGCCTTCCATCCTGAATCCCTCACAGAATTATTGGTATTGAAAATGACCGACATCTTCCCGGAGGAAGCAGTTACAGGAGCCGGAAGGGTGGAGAAATCGCCCGAATAGCTCGCAAGCAAGGTATTGGAACCGACATCATAGACCTGAACGAAATCCTTATCTCGTTCCGTCTTGATATCACTGAATGTAAGTGTGACAGAAGTGGCATTTGCCGGCATGATCTTCCATTTGCACGTGGTGGAATTCCGGTACAGGAATCGTCCGCTGCCATCTCCGAAAGTCCCGGAAGCATCTGTCAGCGTGGTCGTTCCACTGCAAAAGGAGTTCAATGTGCAATGGTATTCTGCAAGGAAGCCGGGGGCGGTAGTACTGGCGTTGGAAGTGAAGGTAACCAGCATTTTACCCTCTGTGGAATTGATCTCGGGTGGTAATGATGAACCTGAGTAAGTCCCAAGAAGTGGTGATGCAGTGGTTGCTCCATCATAGACCTTTACCTGGTCGGCAGGATCCGTTGCAAACCTGAGAAAAGTCAGTTTTATGCTCTGAACACTGTCATCAGGTCCGATAAGCCAGCTGCAACTTGAATTGTTCGCGTAATTGCTCAAAGGCCCACTCCCATCTTCAATGCTTCCGAAAGCATAGGTGGTATCGATGGTCTGCCCGGAACAATATGTCGGATTGTATGCAGGATCCGGCTGTATATGAACTGTTGCATTCTGGCTGTTCGTGAAATTAAATCCACCCGGATTCAGATTGTTAAGGTAATAATACCCGTCATCGGCTCCGCCCCATCCCCAGTTCATGTGGAAGAAATCGGTTCCCTGGTAACCATCGCAAACCCAGGCATGACCAATAGATCCGGTCCCGAAACCTCCATATTCAACAGGCAACCCGGCGTCAAGGTCACCCTTTAAAATGGCATTCCAGCTTGCCACAGAGTAATTGTTCTTTTGCAGATACTGCACTGCAGAAGAATAGTTGAAATAGTTAACTAAAGCCGGAGACACCTTGGAGTACTGGGCAACGGATTCACCAGGACCATAATCCATGTCAATAGAGATTCCTGCGTGCCAGGACAACAAAGCTACCGGATCACAATTTTCGGAAGGTGCGCTGACCATCCCGTTCCATTCATAGGTAGTGGCTCCGAAGTCCGCACATTGCGGGCCATAAGAAGGCTGAGGCGTATCACAATGGTCCCCTTGCCCTGTCAAAGGATATCGCCAGTAGTTCATAATCATCGCCATGGCCGTGGCAACGCAACCGACCAGAGCATGTCCCCCTGGCCCGGCTGGGTCTGCAGGGCACATTCCGTTATAGGGAAAAACCTGGTCCCATGTGTCCGTTATCAGCGGCTGAACATCAAGTATTCCTCTTGAATCGGCTGCATCCGGGATATCCGTCTGAGAATACTTTGCCCAGGCTTGTGTGATTGTTGAATCCGGCTTAAGATTCCTGTTCATCACATCCCGGATTTGGTCCTTGTACTGTTCCATCCAGAATATGAATTCCGGCGAAAGGTTGTCCGTTGAATAAGAGGTCTCAAAGGAATAGCCCAGGACAGGAAAAACCGCATCATCCGCAGAAACGATGATGAATCCTTTGTTGCTGAAATTGAAAATGTAATAGAATGATACTCCGTTTTTCATTTCGGTGAATTCCCTGATGATCGCGAGTGAGCCATGGGGAATGTCCTGATGAAGGTTTATTCTTTGATAGTAGAAATTTTTACCCACAGCCTTTGCATCCCGGATGTCGACTTTTGTTGCCAGGGCTGAAAGACAGATTCCTGAGATTACGAAAAACAATAATAACCGCGGATTTTTCATGGGTGTTGGTTTTTTATGTCAGATCACAGGGTTTGTTCATTTGTCCATATTTATAAAATTCTCTTATTCCTTTACAAATTTGCCGGATTCGGTTTTTCCATTGTTCAAAAACCTGACGAAGTAGATCCCCTGTTGAAGCGAACTTACATCTATTGCCACCGGAGAACCGTATGCCTGCCGCCTGATCATTTCCTGTCCTGTCATTCCATAAACGATTATGGTTTCATCCGCACCGGTTCCGGGTACTGGAAGTTCGATGCTGATTTTCTCTTTGGCAGGATTGGGGTTTATCTTCAAACCAGTCGTTTCGTGTTTTTCATTTATTCCGACCGGGAAACCTCCATTGGTGGTTTTTAGAATGGTGCCGCTGTCACCGACCGCATAACCAGTATAGGGGTCGGTAAAGTAAACTGAAAACAAAAACTGTGCTGTTCCGCTCTGCTGTAGGGTCCAGGTTTCTCCAGCATCGGAAGTCTGAATGATTTCGCCCATCTTGCTCACGGCATAACCTACATTGGCATCGGCAAAGAATATTCTCCGCAAAGGAGCTGCTGGCACGTTCGGTATTGCATTCCAGGTGAGACCTGCATCGGTTGTTTTTAAGATGTTTGCAACGGTTTGAGTACCCCCTGCTATATAGCCGGTATTGTCGTCCGTAAAGACAACTGAAAACAACAGGTTGTAAACATTGTTGGAAAGTATTGTCCAGGTCACGCCACCGTCCATGGTTTTTAAAATAATGCCTCCGGTAACATACTGGGTGCCTCCGGTAACGTAGCCTGTATCGGCATTGACAAAGAAAATCTGTCTCAGGTTAGTCGATATACCGCTGACTTGTTTGGTCCAGGTTGCACCTCCGTTACTGGTATGTAGGATGGTTCCGCTTCCGCCAACTGCAACCCCATTGTTACCAACGAATTCAACATAAGCCAACCAGTTCGGCGTTCCGCTTGATTGAGGCGCCCAGGTTGTGCCGCCATTGGTGGTCTTAAGAATGATTCCTAAATCACCTACTGCATAGCCGGTATCTGCATTGGAAAAATATATGCAATACAGATCACCGGTTATTCCACTGGTTTGTGGATCCCAGTTTGCACCACCATCTGTGGTCTTCAGAATGGTTCCCCCAAAAACAGAAACATATCCTGTATCTGCATTGAGAAAGAAAACCGAAGTGATAAAATTGTTAATGCCACTCGTTTGAGGCATCCATTGTGCAAATGAAGTGACCCCTGTCAGAAACAGGACGATTGAAAATAAAATTGCTTTTTTCATGGCGATAGATTTATTTACGATTGGACGATTTACGATTTACGAATAACCAAAAATAGCTTAGGAGTAATGGAAAGTAAAGCGCCAATTTATAACTGGTAGGAATTATTTGATAACCGGTAGGGTTTTGGCAGTGGTTGGGGAAAGGAAAAATGCAAAATGGCAAGACTTTTTTACCATTTTGCATTTTCCCATTTTAGATTTGGTTTTTAGATAGGAATGATCAATTCCACCCTGGTTCCCATCGCGCAACCCTGCATATCCTTCAAATCAACAATATTCAACTTCGCCCAAGTGGAATTGAGCTTGTTCATCATGTCGATCCGCTGCGAGGTGACCTTTAAACCATGCGATGTGTGAGTTGCGGA
>CAIWTA010000061.1 GCA_903915465.1 uncultured Bacteroidales bacterium
CCAGCGGAAACGCTGGTTTTCTTTTTACCCCCCTTTACACCCATTTACAGCCTGTTAATAAGTTTTACTGACAAGTTTGACAGGAAAGTTGACAGTTCGTATCTTTGTACTGACAACTTTTTACCTCCAAAGATATGCCATCAGTAAAATTCTATCCGGACAAGGAAAAAAACGGGAAATGTGTTTTGCTCGTCTCCTTTACCTTTAGCCATGAGCGTTTGCGACTTTCTTCAGGCTTGCATGTTCCTTTAGCAAACTGGGAACAGGAAGAACAAAAAGCCAAACCTCCCAAAGATTTTGCCGAAACAAATAAACGCATCCGGGAAACTGTCAACTTTTTCCTTGATAAACACGATGAGTTATTCCCCAAAGGAGTAAAGCTATCCAAGGAAGAGGTCAAAAGAAAAGCTAATGAGATCACAGAAGCTTTCAAAATCTTCACCGGCAGAAAGAAAGCCGAAGAGATTGTCAGGGTTACGCTTCTCTCTTTTATTGTGATATTCCAGGATCGGTATAAGAACAAATTCACTTCATCTCATCTGAGACATTACAACGGATTAAAGATGCACCTGGAGGATTTCCAGAATAAAAAAGGCTTCCGTGTAGATTTTGATACCATCGGAAGGGACTTTTATCTCAAGTTCACTAACCACCTGAATGAGAAAGGATTGAAGCCGAATACAATCGGCGCTCATATAAAAAGGGTCAAACGATTGATGAATGAAGCAATTGAGGACAAACTGACAACAAACCAGGAACACCATAAGCGGGAATTCAAGATTATCAAGGAAGACGTGGATACTGTCTACCTGACAATAAATGAGATTCAGGCACTCTACGAAATGCAAATCGACAATCAAAGCAAAAGAAAGATCCGGGATATTTTTATCCTGAATTGTTTTACCGGTTTAAGGCATTCAGATTGGGATAAGGTCTCATACGAGAACATCCACGAAAACAAGCTATACATTAAAACTCAGAAGACGAAAGAGCCTGTAATTATCCCGGTAAAGCCTCTGGTGATGGAAATCCTTGGGAAGTATGGTTCGATTGACATACCGACTTTACAAAAGACCAATGAGGCATTACGCTGGATCGGAGATTTAGCAGCCGACAAAAAGATTGCCAGCGGCAATCCTAAAAAATGGTTGGAAGTAAGGACACACACTGCAAGGAGGTCATTTGCCACAAACGCTTACCTGACTGGAATTCCAATGAGGGATATCATGCAAGTGACTGGTCACAGATCAACCGAATCATTTTTGAAATATATCCGGGTAACAAAGCTGGAAACTGCTGAAAAACTGAAGGATCATCCATTCTTTAATTAGGCACTATTTAATATTTGGACCTTCTGGAATGGAATCCTATTCTTTCAAATGATTTCCTAACCAGTTATACAACTCTCTTGCAGCTTTTTTATAGATAAGATAAGTTGAATCTTCTTCTCCAGCATTCTCAATTGCTACTGAAATATGATCTCCATTGTCTCTAAAATAGATAGAATCTTCATCGGTTACCTGAGTTTTAGTATCAATGACAAATTCATGTCCGTTGTTTATTGTAGATTGTTCCATGACTTAGAAATTAATGAATTCCACTGTTAATGAAAGAAATCAAGGTGTTAACCTGTATTCGGATGTAATATTTAAATACAGTTCATGTTTATTCACTAATATTGATAAAAAGTTATTCAGTTGTTGTTCATAGTTGACCATTACTTGATAATTCAATGGATTAGGGAACGCAACAAATGAATTATTAGTCAATCTATCACCATTTAGATACCTTGAAAAATAAAAAGGGGCATCGGCTAAAAATGTTTCAAGATCATTATAATCTGCTGGACTCGCTCCATGCAAGTCATATGTAAGAAATAGAAACTCATGTCTCCCCTCATCTTTCCATTCATCATATGTAAGAAGATGTTTTTCACTTCTTAAATTCGTAAAGAATTTTTCAAATTCTTGCTTTTCTTCATTTTTTGAAGCCTTATCTTTGAGTAACTGACGAAACTCATCGAAATTCATCATGTATTTCATGTTCTATCAAATTAGATGTTGTCATTATAAAACTCTCAATACCAAACCTGAATGCTTTTTGGAAGGGAAAAAGAGATTAGCCAAATGTATAGAAAAAATGAATGTAATTAGCAACAATCTAATTTCTTGGACAAAAAAATAAGATTAGAAACCCTTGAAATCCTACGAGTACATCTATATCTCGTGATTGACGCTGTTATCAGAAGACAGTACAAGTCAAAACTACTGTCAAGACCCCAAGAACCTCTCCATCACCAGCAGGCGGCTCAGTTCCTGTGCCCCCGGTACCCGTAGTCTCGCCTTCTAAAGGTGTGCCGGCTTCACCTGATCCGGAAGCAATGCTAAGATAAAGCCAGTCATCCTTTTTTAGCCAGACATGATCAATGGTTGTATATTCATTGCTGTCATTTGTTGCCAGCATCGGATGGTTGGTGATATTGGTTCCAACCAAATTTACATTTTGCCGAATATCAATATTGAAATAAACATTATTGACCGTACTGAAATGAGCATCGACCCTGACTGCCAGAAGGTCTTCATATAATCGGATAATGATTGCTCCCGACCGGGAGGAAGGATTGAGGATGGTTGTTATAAATTGTTTTACCTCACTTCCTCCCCCACCGGAAGAGTTTCCCCACGGAATCCAATAATTTCCATCCCAGAGATAAGCCAGGTGTTTCCCATCATCGTAATATATTTGTCCTTCAATGGGATTATCAGGCCTTGCAGATAATCTGTGTAGGACAGCATTTAGAAGCTGGTTCTGCTGTATGTCAAGGTTGGACTTAAAGGATGGCATAAATATTCAATAAAGTTCAGGATTAACCTACAATAACGATCTGGCCGGTGATTGATGTTGCCGATGTCCAGGTGACATCACCTGAAGCGTTGACTGAAATATCAACTTCAACTGCATAACGGATCGTCGAAATGGTTTCGTACACCATAACCAGTACATCAGTGCCACA
>CAIWTA010000062.1 GCA_903915465.1 uncultured Bacteroidales bacterium
ATTGCTTTCATTCCCAGTAATGACAGCAGCATAAAAGCCGTAAAAGTGATGAAGGTGATTTTTTTCATTTTTTTTTAATTATTAGGTTCTTAGCCTGGTTAATTCAGAAAATGGTAGTATTTGTCCTTTTCTCTGTGATTCTCAGTGTCTTCTCAGTGAACCTCAGTGTAATTTTCTTTCACAGAGAACCACAGAGGAAAATGCACAGAGAGCCACAGAGAGAATTTTCATGAATAAATCAGGTTATATATTAATAATAATTCTTAATTAACCGGAATGAATTTGATTTCCCCCGGCATCCCGATCTTGAGTCTTCCGTTGTTTTGTACCCTGACTTTTACTGCATAAACCAGATTTACCCGTTCTTCTTTGGTTTGAATGGTTTTTGGAGTAAATTCAGCAGTTTGTGAGATCCAGGTGACAGTTCCTTCGGTTTTATCATTGGTTGCTTCATCCTTGTCGAACCGCACTTCAACCTTCTGCCCGATTTTGATTTTGGGTAACTGCACACCGCTGAGATATACCCGGAGTTCGAGTACCGACAAGTCGGCAATTTTGTAGATTGGTTTTCCATAAGTGGTGATTTCATTTGCTTCAGCGTACTTGGTCAGCACAGTTCCCCTGATGGGGTTAATAATCCTGGAATCTCTCACCGACTTATCAATTTGCGCTACCTGCTTATCGAACGTAGAAACCTGGGCATTCAGACTTGAATTTTGAGATTTTATGGAAGCAATCTGTTTATCGATAAGGTTGAGATTTGCGGTAATATCATCCAGTTGTTTTCGGGTGGCTGCGCCATCTTTGAGCAATCGTTCAATCCTGGCCTTGTCGATCAGGACATTTGCCTTGTTCTGTTCCTGCACAGCGATTTGTGCCTCAAGGTCTTCTTTCCTTGCAGAAGTGGCGCTTTGCTGCTCCCGGGCCTGGCTTTTCTTCAAATCCAGGTCGACCGTGTCGACCACACCCACAATGGCATTGGAGTCAAGCAGTTGTCCTTCTTCTATTTTCAGCCAAACAATTTTGCCATTGGCCTGTGAAGAAACAGTGATCTCAGTGGCTTCGAATGTTCCGTAGGCATCAGGCTGGTCTTTGTCTTTTACGCAGGAAGATACGAAAAGGCAGATAATTGATATAACAAGGATTACTTTTTTCATTTTTATAAGATATAAATGTTTTACTCAGTTTGTATTTTTAACCATTATCGGTCGGGAGCTAACCTCAGTAAATTACTATGTACTGCGAATTAAGACTGTGAAGGATTTCATTGCGGTTACCTTGTTTAGGAGTTGTTTGATTAATTCGAATATAGTATTATTAATTTACCGGTTGCAACAATTTCAGTCCCATTCAACATTTTGAAAAAATACATTCCTGGTTTAAGATTTTCTCTTTTCAGCAACGTTTTTGATTGTTTGATATTGACTATTTTTAAACATTCGATCCCAAGTGAATTAATCAAAGTAAAAGTAAGTTTATCTTTCAATAAGTTTGAATTTATAACTTCAATAGTGGCATTCTCGATCATGGGATTCGGATATATCACAATATCATTTTTATTATAGGCCCCTTCAGATATACCAACTTCAAACATCTTGACAATTTGTTTAATTGCATAAAAATTTTCTCTTCTAATTAATTTATAAAAACCAGGATAGATATGTTCTCCATAAGAAATGTTAATTTCATTATTCGAAAAAAATAAACTACCTCCGCTCATTCCTGGAATCCCAACTCCTCCATGTCCTACAAAGCCATTACTTAAATCAATGTAATTGAACCTTCCTTTGTAGTAATACATATCTTCACCGTCATATCCTTCCCTTGCTGGGTAACTAAAGTTATAAAAGATTGGCTGTGTGTAAAAAAGACTATCATAATTAAATCCAAATCCTAACCAGCCAATATCCCTTCCTATTGGTTCCTTTAGGATTAATAAGCCTATATCTAAATTAGCAGGTTCATAAGCAGTATCATAAAACCCTTTTAGTATTGCATATTTTTCAACTTTAATTTTACCAATGCTTGGCTGAGGAAATCCCCCTGAATGAGATGGTGAGACGTGAGTACCGTCAGGCTTCCAATGAAACACATTGTATATATCATGTTTACCAATACAATGCCCTGCTGTTAGTACCACATTTTCGGATATCAGCGTACCTGAACAAAGTGCAGACTGTTCGTAAACGCTATCAGACCAAACCATAGCGACGTTAGTTCTTACCGGATATTTTAACAGATCGAAATCATTTAACGCAAGTTCTAAATTTGAAAATGTAGAATTGGGTGGTGTAGTATCAGGTAAATTTAATCCTAAATCAACCTGATTCTGCCAATTCCCGATGAAACCAGGAACATAGTCACTTGTAATTAATGTATCAAAAGGATGTATAGGAACCAATTGCATAGTTTGACTCGGAATATCAAAAACAACAACAGTGTCCATTTGAGCTAAAAGAAACAATGGGCATGAAATAAATAATAATGCAATAATTTTACTTTTCATTTATATCAATTTACTTTCTCGCAGAGTGTCTCACCTATAAGAAAATATAGGAACATCAAAAATAATAACTATTTTTTGGTCAATTGTTCTTTC
>CAIWTA010000063.1 GCA_903915465.1 uncultured Bacteroidales bacterium
CACGTAATAACCAAATAATAAGCAAGAGTTATTATCAACAAAAAAAGCCCATTATTACTGGGCTTTAAAGTCAATAATTAAAATATGTTATTTGGTTACTATGTGCCGGTTACTTTCCGATGCAGAACCGGCTAAAAATGTTTCCGAGTATATCGTCTGTCGTTATTTCTCCTGTGATTTGTCCCAAATGATATAAGGCATTTCGGATATCCACTGTTAGCAGGTCAGGAGATATGACGTTTTTCAGCCCTTCCCGGATCGAGTCAATGGCAGCAACGGCATGCTGCAGCGAATCCAGGTGTCGTGTGTTGGAAATAATGGGGCTTCCGGAAAGATTGTCCGACTGGACATAGCGTAACAGGCTTTCTGCAATAAGATGGATGTTCTGCTTGCGCTTAGCCGAAACAAAGATTGTTTCCAGTTCCACAAAACCAGCAAAACCCTTTGGTAGCTTCTTCACTTTATCGGTCTTATTCCCGATAAGAATGATACATTTTGATTGCGTCTCCTGGTCTTCTTTTAATTCGGCAATTGCACCATTGACGACTTCAAACGAATCCTCTGTCGCATCAAAAACATACAAGATGATTGCTGCATCATGGATTTTTTCCCATGTCCGTTCAATCCCCAAGTTCTCGATCGTATCTTCAGATGCACGTAAACCGGCAGTATCAATAAAACGAAAACTGTATCCGCCAATGACAATCGTATCTTCAATGGCATCCCTCGTGGTACCAGGAGTTTCAGAAACAATTGCTTTTTCTTCATTGAGCAAAACATTCAATAATGTGGACTTCCCTACATTCGGTTTGCCAATGATTGCCACAGGAATGCCGTTTTTGATCACATTCCCGATCGAGAAAGATTTGATAAGCTGAGCAATTTCTGTATTCAACTCTTTGAGGAGAGTCATCAATTCCGGACGACTTGCAAATTCCACATTTTCTTCACTGAAATCCAGCTCCAGCTCAATAAGTGAAGCAAATTGCATCAATTTCTCCCGCAGTTCACGGATCTTCCTGGAAAACTCACCCCGCATCTGGCTGATGGCAAGGTCGTGAGATGACCTGGAATGGGAAGAAATCAAATCAGCAACGGCTTCCGCCTGAGAGAGGTCAAATTTTCCGTTAAGAAAGGCACGCAATGTGAATTCACCTGGTTTTGCCAGCCTGAGCCCTTCTGAAAGGAGCAACTCGATCAGCTTTTGCTGGATGTAAATCGACCCGTGACAGGAGATCTCAATGACATCTTCACCTGTATAGGAATGTGGCGAACGGAAAATACTTACCAGCACTTCATCCAGGATACCTGATTCATTTCCGATATTCCCGAAATGAATGGTATGAGAAGCTGCTTTCTGTATGTCAAATCCTTTTTCACGAGGATGAAAAATCCTGAAAGTAACGGGAATTGCATCGGCACCTGATAATCGCACCACTGCAATCGCTCCCATCCCGGGAGGAGTGGAAAGTGCGCAAATGGTTTCGGGGTTTATAAGATCATGCATGGCGGCTCTGGATTATTACAAAAGTAACAAATTGATTACATATAATATTTTTTGCGCAATGTTGATTTTGATTAAAAGAAATTAACTTTGTCTTTCATCTAAGCCCCTCCCTTTATGGGACTGACTAAAAAGTTGTTTTTATTTTCTCGCAGAGGCTCGCTGATGAATCGCAGAGTTTCGCAGAATATTGATTATATGAATTTTAACTCTGCGTAACTTAGCGTAAAACTTTGCGAAACTCTG
>CAIWTA010000064.1 GCA_903915465.1 uncultured Bacteroidales bacterium
AATTATTTATATTGTATTAATAACGAGCACATACTCGATTTTTCTATAGTCTGCAGTTCAAAAAGCAACCATTTATTTATTATATACAACAGTAGGCACAATTGTAAGTGTTTCATATTCACGTGTATGTCTGTAATATCTCGAAATAGAATAACACCACAATCCTTCTGGCATATAATTTGCATCATGGATGTGCGCACAAATGAACTTATATTGTTCGCACACATCAAAACCTTCTTAACCTATTTCAACCAGTAAAAAAAATATCAGGAAAGTGTTGATAAGTCATTCATAAAAAAATGGATATTATGGACTTATGGAACGAAAATTCAATGCAAAACCGATTATCACACCAACTTTTGGAATATTCATCCTGAAATGTCTTTACAATTAATCCTTATACCTAAATAAACCTGCAATATCAACCACTATGAAATACGTGATTAGTAAATCGAAGGTTTTTATGGCACTGATATTCCTTCTGTCAGTGACCTCCTTCAACACGCTTTTTGCCCAGGAAGCGAAGCCAAAGATGGACATGACTGAACTTGCAAAGAAAACCCAGAACCCGGTCGAATCAATGATTCAGGTGCCGCTTGGATATTATGGTAATTTCAATTGGGGACCTGATAAAAACTTTGCTTCCACGCTGGAGTTAAAACCTGTGGTGCCGGTCAAATTATCCAAGGGGCTGAACCTGGTACTACGGGCAATAATTCCTGTTGTCTTCTTGCCGAAACCTGTCAGCAAAACAGGATTGTCTGACATCCAGATTCAGTTTTATTTTGCTCCGTCCAAAACCAAAAAATTTATCTGGGGACTGGGCCCCATGGTCACTTTCCCGACTGGTGCGCCGTATGAACTCTGTTCCGGAAAATGGACTGCAGGTCCGATCGGGGTCGGATTGCTGATGATGAAACACTGGGTGGTTGGTGTACTGGTCAACCAGCGCTGGTCTTATGCAGGTGATGGTTCAATGCCTGATGTCAACCAGCTTTACATAAATGCATTTGCCAATTACAATTTCAAGCATGGATGGGCGCTCTCTTATGCTCCTGAGATCTATGCTAACTGGAAGGAAAAACCGGCAGATGTATGGACTGTACCGGTAGGACTTGCAGGCATTAAAGCTTTCCATATCGGGAAACAAATGATGTCGGCCAATCTTGGCTATTACTACAATGTTGCTTGCCCGGCAAACGGCGCCAATATGTATGTAAAAGCCGCGATCAGCCTGCTGTTTCCTAAATGAACCTCGCATAAAATCAAAAACCTAAAATATTCAACAACTACAAACAACCAGTAAAATATTCGAACAATGAAAAAAATTAAATGGCTTCTGATTCTCATTGTAATTCTGATTTCATCTTTCAGCATGATGTCGCAGTCGGTCGACCCCGATTCATACCCGGCGGTGACGAATGAAGAGTGGGGGCAATTAATGTGGGATTTTAAACTCTTCAATCAGCCTTTAGATGAATTTACAAATTTTGATGAACCCAATGAGTCGGGGCTGGCTGCAAATCGTTTTATTGATAATTATGCTGCTTACTTTATTTCAGCAGAACAATACCACAAGTTTCCTGCATGGACAGAAGCAATTCAACCCGTTTTAGACAGGGTAAACATGAAGTTGCTTCAAAAGTTTCTATGGCAGTATTGGAACGAAGAGAGTGCCGGGATTGCCAAATTCCAACCCAATATGGACAGGACGTTTCCTTCAACTGCCGACCCTGTCGGGTTTGCCAATATTATGTATTCGGGACATTTGCTGTTCCAGATGAATCTTTATCAGTCGCTGTACCGCGATATGAAATGGGATAAACCGGGGTCAGTTGTGTTAAAATGGGATGAGTACACACAATTTGTGTATGATAACAGGAAAATACAGGAGTTGATCACCATGCAATTTCTCAGCAATCCTGTTCCGGGAGTAGAATGTGAACGCAACGCTGTTTTCTCGGCTTGTAACCAGTTCCC
>CAIWTA010000065.1 GCA_903915465.1 uncultured Bacteroidales bacterium
CCCTGCTTCCTGAACCAGCAAACGAACAATGCATTTAATCAGGACAGATTTCCCTGATCCTGATTTTCCAAGGACCACCAGATTTTCGCCATCAAAAAGCTGCAATGATACATCTCTCAGAACTTCCTGTTCACCAAATCCCTTCTTAAGGTTATTTATTTCAATGACCTTTGTTGAAGTTTTCAGATCAGCCGAAGTGATAGTTGCTGTTTGTGTGTCATTCATAATCATTTTCAAATCTTCAAATCAAAGCAAGTCTGTTATCTGCACAGCAACCAAATCCACAATGATAACAAGCAGCGAGGAAAGAACAACGGCTGAATTCGCAGCAATACCCACGCTTTCTGTGCCCCGTCCTGCTGTATATCCTTTATAACATCCGACCAAGCCTATCACTCCGCCAAAAAAGAAGGTCTTAATAAAGGCTGGTAAAAAATCGAGAAAGTGAACATGGCCAAACGCCTGTGTAAAGAACAGCGCAAAAGATACATCACCTTTAATATTTGCACCGGCCCAGCTTCCCAGGATACCGAGTGCATCAGCATACAATACCAGCAGGGGAATCATTAGCGTCGCAGCCAGTACTCTTGTTACAACAAGAAACCTTATGGGATTCGTGGATGATACTTCCATGGCATCAATCTGCTCGGTTACTTTCATTGAACCCAGTTCTGCACCCATTCCTGAACCAATTTTTCCTGCACAGATCAATGCTGTAATAACTGGCCCCATCTCCCGTATGAGCGAAATTGCAACCATCCCGGGAAGCATGGAAACAGCGCCGAAACTCACAAGGGCAGGCCTCGATTGAATGGTAAGAACAAGACCCATGATGATCCCTGTGACTGAAATAAGAGGGAGTGTTTTATATCCAATCTGGAAACATTGACGCAAAAATTCCCTGAATTCAAAATCCCTGGAAAATGTTTCTTTTATGGTTTGTGAGATAAAAATAAAAACAGTCGCTACTTCAGAAAAAAAACTATTTGCTTTCTCCTTTTTTTCAAGAGTTTTATCACTGAGCATAGTTGTTGCCTGCTTCGTTGCACCTCGAAGGTTGGGTAATACTCTGACAGCAGGACTATATTTTTTCATGATAGTTTGGTTGACGTCTGACTTTCAAATTAAAAAACCCATCATTCAGCGATGAACCGCGAATGATGAATTCTTCAAGAAATGAGATTATAGCGTATGGATAATTTTATGCAGCTCTTCTTTCGTCTTTCCAAGTTTGATCTGAAGCCGGCCAATCATTTCATCTTTTTTTCCATCTTTATAGATCAGATCATTGTCAGTAAGATCTGCAAACATTTTTTTTAGTTTGCCTTTTTGCTCGTTCCAGGTTCCTTTTAGTTCCTCTAAGTTTTTCATTTTGCTTAATTATTATTTGGTTTGTAATATTATTTTTGAAGATTAACATGCAATCAGTTTTAAATCCCGGTACAAAGGTGCGTCCAATCTCATCGAATAGTGTTACACAACTTCTTCAATAAGTTACATCATTCACATATTTGGCTGTTCTCCGGTATTGAAAGAAGAGTTTCAGCCTGGATAAATATGATGGCAGGTTTTTCCTGGCAAAAATTTATTGCTTTGAAACCATCTTTCCTGATTTAATGGTGTGATTTATACCCGTTATTTTATAAAGATAAATTCCAGTCGGAAAATCACTTGTAATAAGAATGGTAGACTTTTTTGTGATCATGGTCTTCATCACCTGTACTCCAAGGATATCATAAATCCTCAATTCATAGCTATTATTTTGCGATGCATCACTTATTATAAAGGTTGTTGATGTACTGAATGGATTTGGAGCTATGGTTATAGTTTCTTTTGTGTTTCCGGCATCAGGTGGTGCAATGCCTGTTTGATCACAACTTGTGGGTATCGTGGTTATGATAGCGGTAGTTGTGAGTGCACCAGTTGTTGTAAGCGCCCTGCCGTCAAGAATAACACCTGTGTTTAGTGCTCCCAAAGCACCGTTATTGCAGATAATCGTTCCGCAGAAAACAGAGTAGTTATTTATGCTTACTGCACCATCAATCTTCCAATACACATTTTTTGCCTGTGCACCGTTGGTCAGGATAATTTTTGAATAGGTGCTTGTTGAAAAGGCGCCATTCATCTGTATAACAAAAACTGCATCTGCATAACCCTGTGCGTTGAGATAAAGCGTATCTGTAAAAACCGTGGCAGCATTTAACAGGTAAGTATGCGGAGTCAGCACCAGGTTGTTTCCAAATTGTGCAGGGTACAGCAGCTCGATGTCATGCGGCAAAGTGTTCAGGTAGGTATAGACATTCCCCAGATCGGCAGCACATTGAGCTGTAGAAGCATCGGGAATGGGATGGATTGTACCTGTTACAAGCAGGGGATCAAAGCCGGTGGTTAACCCGACATTTGTTCCAATATCACCAGTAACATGTGTTATACCTGAGTTTGAAACTGGTCCGTCAGCAGAAAATAATGCATAACATTCTGTAGATGCGAGTGCAGGTGCAATCGGGCCCAACAGGACAGGACTTCCGCAACCGATGGGGGTATAGGCCAGTACTCCGTCGACAGTAACAGCCCCGGTTGTTGATAAGGCTCTTCCTTCCAGCGTGTCGCCTGTATTCATGTTAATTGCAGCATTATTAGCGATAACTGTTCCACGCATGGTAGTTCCTGAAGCCATACTAACCAAACCTTCCACTTTCCAAAAGACATTACATGCCTGTGCTCCATTAATCAATTTGATTTTTGAATCAGCAAATGTGGAAAATGCTCCCTGGATCTGAAAAATGAAAACTGCATTCGTATTTTCCTGGGCATCTAAAGTAAGATCCAGGTTCAATGTTGCTGCATCAGATATATAGTATACGCCTGCAATAAGAATCTGTCCGTTACCAAGCAGTGATGCAGGAAAGAAATTCGGAACGGTAGTGTTAAGCAGATTGTAGGCGATCAGCAAATCTGCTGCGCATTGGGCACTTGCGCCATCATTGTCATGCATCACCCCGTTCACATTGCCGAAACCTGTGCTGGATCCGCTGTTTGTACCTACATTCCCTGTAATCTGTGAAATCCCGGTGTTCGTTACTGCACCAATGGTAGAGAAGAGAACGAAGCCGGCAGCAGTTCCCAGGGGAGGTGCCTGTGCAAAAATAAATGCTGGTGCTAAGAGCAGGAGAACAGCAGTAAATGCATTGCGTATTTGTGTTTTCATTTTGATTTATTTTAGATGAAGAAGATTTTCTACAACGTAACAAAGGTCGATCCCTTAATAAGATTAAGCGTTACATTACTTTTATTATAAGTTACATCATTCACATATTTTCAGAAGATTGGAAACACGGAAAACAACGTGTTTCAATGCAGTATTTTAGCATCCTGTCCAGGGTGAGATTTAAGTTCAGGTAATGCGGTGATTATGGTCGGTATTTAAACAATGAAATACGCCTGGGCTTATTTGTGAGGTTCGTTTTTCGCAGTATAAACCTGTTTATCCAGTTCTTCGAGTGTCTGGTTTTCGTTTATGGGTGTTCCTTCTGATCCGTTTTGTCCTTTTTGAAATACCTCAACGGTTAATCCAAAAACATCTCTGAAATAATTTTTTAACTCAGAGGCGATCATCATTGGTAAAATCTCAATCGTTCCTTCCTTATCAATGGATCTGCAATCCTGCAATGTTTTACCGCTGTGCCTGATCAGTTTTGCTGATGGAGCGGCTCCGGGATTGCTGGGTTTCGCATAGAATGCAATGGTCAGACCGGGAAACATTTTGTTAAATTCATCCTGGACTGCGGAAATTTTTCTGTGATTATTAATGACGATTTTCATATTCTTTTTTTAAGTTTTTGGCAATATTTTTCCGGGATATTGAAAAGATGTTTTCCCCTCATTGTTCTCCTGTCCTGGTTATCAAGGCCGATTTCGGCGGGTGTTTAAAAGATCAAGGATGATAAGGATTCCACCAATGGCAAAGGTAGGACCAGCATATAAAAAACAAGTTACACAACAATAAGAATAAGTTACATCATTCACACATATCAGGGAACCCGAAAGAGATACTCCGGGAGGGATAGAAAATACAAAATGGTAAGATGGTAAACCTATTTAACGGTAATTTTACATCTAAAACGTAACCTTTCGGTAGAAGATTGTTTTGGTAACTTCTGCTGCGACAATGTAGAAGGCCACAATCAGCAACAGGAGAAAATATGTGGAAAGACTTAGGGGGATGAAGCCGAAAACTTTTCCCAGCGGTGTTAATGGGAATAGTAATGTTATGACAGCAACAGACAATGTAGCGATCAGCAGGAGCTTTCCTGGTTTGCTTTTGAAGAATGGCTTTCTGCTTCGAATAACAAACACAATAATAGAAGCTGAAATGACTGATTCAACGAACCATCCGGTTCTGAATTGTCCCTCGCTGGCACGAAGAACATTAATCGAAGCTTGAGTGAGGGATGCTCAGTTTATCCTGTTGAAATTAATTGTGTTTCTTTGTAGGAATGATGAATAATGGAATTGTTGTATGACGTAGAACTTTCTCCGTTACACTTCCTATAAGAATGTCTTCCAACCATTTCCTGCTGTGTGATCCCATCACGATAATATCTGCCTTTGTGTGTTTCGCTGTCTGGAGAATGGATTCAGCAAAATCACCATCTTCTACAATGGTTTCAATTGTGTCATCCCCAAGGTGTTGTTTTATTTTATCGAGATAATGTTTTGTCGCATTTTTCAGGTCATCAGGATTATCCATTTGCCAGGGAACGGTATTGCTGAAACCGGATAACCCCGTGATCGGAGAATATTCGGTTGAAGAATAATAGACAGGGTCTGTTATTACATGCATCAGCATTACCCCAGCACCCATTTTTGATGCTAATAAATACCCCACCTCTGCTATTTTAATTGCCATCTGATCATAATCCAACGCGATCAATACTTTTTTCATCTTTCTGTATATTAAATTCTTAGTTCTCATCCAGGTTTGTATGATTATCACCCCCGATGCTGTAAAAATTATTTTCCTCATCTTCACTCCCGATCAATTCCGCTTGATCATCAAACTCTGATCCCGGAATATCAAAGTCGCTTCCATAAAAATCATCTTTAAACCCTTTTTCGTTTAGCTGATTGATGTGATCCATTTTGGGTTCATGGCATGTTGTTTTTCTTACAGCTAAAATATTAATAGATAGCCTGAAAAGTGTTACATAAATCCTATAAAAGGTTACATAATTCACATAATTTCTGATGTGATTTTTGAGTCTGATGAAGGAGTGAGGAGAATCTGAACAAATCTAAAAAAGAGAAAAAGCTACATCCTCTCCATGTACCAGTTCAATTCTTTTTCCATTTTTTTGTAACGAAAAATGGTCGAAATGATTTTTTGTAAACGTACAAATGCAGTTTCGCTTTTCACAACATAATCAAATGCCTTGTGATGCATACAATTTATTGCCACATCAATTTTATCCTGGGAGGATAGCATCACTACTGGTATATCCGGATTGAAAGCTTTGATTTTATCGAGTGTTTCTATCCCGTTCATGGCGTTTTTATCAATACCGTCAAGAAGATAATCCAGAATGATTACATCAGGGTTGTGGGATAAATTTGCAATGGAAAGTTCGCCTGTTGCAAATGTTTCGATGGTAAAGTCGGCATGCTGGAGGAATTCAATTTCTAATGATTTCAAAAACAATGCATCGTCATCAACCAGGAATAGTTTTATTTTGTTTGCGTTACTCATCAGTTCTTGTTTTTAATCTTATTAAACTCTTCCCTTAGTTCTAAGCATGCCTGGGTACAAACATTTCCAATCTGCAGAATCATCTCCTTTATGCTCTCTGATTGTTGCATTACACCTGCATATTCCTGAACTTTTTTTGCCATGTCTTCAAAGTCTTTACTAATTCCCACGATTGCAAAGGAGGGAATCATTTTATGAACGGCTGCATGTAATGAGAGCCAGTCATGATTCTGGAAGCTTTGGTTCATTGCCGTGATTAGAATCGGTGTTTGTTCCAGATAGAGCGAAATCATTTCCATCATCAACTGAGGATTGGATTTTGTACGGTGGATTAAGTAATCAAGGTCTATGCATTTTACCTTTTTACTTTCACCGCCTGGATTCCTATCACCTCCATTATAATCAACAGGAATGGGCTTCTTTACTAACCCGACTATTTTACGATACAATAATCTTTCGTCAACGGGTTTTGCGATATAATCATTCATGCCAACAGCTTTGCATTTTGCCAGATCGGCTGTGGTTACATCGGCAGTTAGAGCGATGATGGGGATTTTAGAATTCATTTTGTTGCGAATGTATTCGGCAGCTTCAAACCCGTTCATTTCGGGCATCTGCAGGTCCATTAAAATAATATCGTACGGTTTCGTCTGAAGTTTTTCAATGGCTACTTTTCCATTTGATGCAATATCACGCTCAAATCCGAAATCATCCAAAAGCGTTTTCATGAGTAATTGATTGAGGGGAATGTCTTCAACCACCAACACTTTTATGTTTTTAATTTCTGTATCCAACTCTACAATCTCTGATTCAAATTCAGCCTCAGAATCTGTTTTCTGAAAACTCAAAATAAAACCAAAAGTAGACCCTTCATTGATTTTGCTTTTTACATGAATGCTTCCACCCTGCGGCTCTACCAATTGTCTGACAATGGCAAGACCTAATCCCGTACCTCCGTATAGTCTTGAAGTACCGCTGGATGCCTGCTGAAAATTTTCAAATATTTTTTCTATTTTATTTTCCGCTATTCCAATTCCTGTGTCTGTAACGGCAAACTCAATTGTCGCCTTTCCTTCATCTTCTTTCAGCAAATGAACACTTACTGTAATTGAGCCATCTGTCGTAAATTTTACTGCATTGCTCACCAGGTTTAAAATAATCTGGTGCAAACGTACCGGATCGCCAACCAGCACCGCAGGAATTCTGTCATCATATTCAATAACTAATGCTAAATTCTTCTCCTGAATTTTTGTCTCAAACAAATGAAGCATTGCTGATATTGATAGCGACAGTTTAAATGGGATCTGCTCAAATATCATTTTCCCCGCATCCACTTTTGCCAGGTCAAGTATGTCGTTTATGAGCACGATTAATGCGTCGCCACTCATCTTGATGGCCGTTAAATATTCTTTTTGTTTGGCTGACAATTCTGTTTTCAACAACACTTTTGTAAATCCGATGATCGCATTCATTGGAGTGCGGATTTCATGACTCATGTTTGACAAAAATTGTTGTTTTGCTTTCACGGCGTTTTCTGCAATCAGGGTAGCCTCTTCTGCTTTTGTTTTTGCTTCTTCCGCAATTATTGTGGCCAATTCAGCAAATACCTTTGCCTCAGTCAATTCTTTTTCAATTCTTTTTTGGTCGGTTATATCCCGGGCTACAACCACTACTCCCAAAACATTTCCTTTATCATCTTTATACACTGATCCGTTGAATAATACATCAGTAAGTTTGCCATCCTTATGGCGAAGGGTTAGCGGGGAGTCGGCAACAAATCCATTTGCGAACACTTCCTGGTAAACTTCACTCGCTTTTTGTGGTTCAGTAAAATAATCAAAAAAGTTGGTACCTGTGAGTTTTTCGCGTGTTAACCCTGTAATATTCACAGTTGCCTGATTCATGTCAGTGACTTTACCATCGGGGCTAATAGCAAGTAATGGGTCTCGACTTGCTTCTATAAGACTTAGTGAATAGTTGGAAAGTAATTTTTGAGCTGTAACATCTCTTGCAACAACAACTGCACCCAGCACGGTTCCTTTGTTATCTTTATAAACCGATCCATTGAATAATACGTTGGTCAGTTTACCATTAACATGCCGAAACGTAAGTGGGGAGTCAGTGATAGATCCATTCGCGAACACTTCCTGGTATACTTCCCGCGCTTTTTGAGGTTCGGTGAAATAATCGAAGAAATTTGAGCCGATAAGTTCTTTACGTTCCACACCAGTAATGTCCACTTTCGCCTGATTCATGTCCATGATCTTTCCTTCAATGCTGATGGTGACCAATGGATCAAGACTGGCTTCAATGAGACTGCTGGCATATTGAGAATCATGCAACATTGTTCTTTCCATAATGTTTGCTTTATAATGCCATTGGAACTATTGATGTTTTTAATTTATTCCATTTAATCCTGACTGCCATCAGGTACGTTTCCAATTTCTTCGATCGGGCTTCGCCTTTTGTCTTTTAGTTGTTTAAAATGAGAAGGTGATAGCCCAGTAAACTTTTTAAATTGATTAGATAAGTGAGCAACACTGCTGTAATTCATCTTCCATGCAATTTCAGTAATGGTTAATTCATCATAAATGATCAATTCCTTGATCCGTTCAATTTTATGAGAGATGATGAAATGTTCGATAGTGCTTCCCTGTACTTCTGAAAATAAATTTGCCAGATAGGTGTAATTATGGTTTAATTTTTCACTTAAAAAATCGGAAAAATTAATTTTAATATTCTCATCTGTGTGATGAACCATTTCAATAATAATATTCTTTATTTTCTCAATCAACACCGCTCTCTTGTCGTCCATCAATTCAAGCCCTGAGTCGAGTAGAGCAATTGATAGCTGAACCCGTTGCTCTGCAGAGATATTTTCCATGATCTCAACTTCGCCTAAATCAACAACGATAAAATGAAGCCCCAGTGTTTTCAAGGCTTCTTTCACTGCCATTTTGCACCGGGTGCTCACCATGTATTTGATATATATCTTCAAAGGCGTATCGGTTTTATATGTACTTTCCCATCGTTAATCTTGCCATCAGATAACTTATGGTTGACTCTGCCCCTTGGTTGAGGTTCACATTGAATTCCTCAAGCCCGTCGTAACAGCCGCCGGTACAAGGGTTATAAATTATTTGTTGTAAACGGTTTCTTCCTAAAAACCAATTGAAGGCCGTTTCCATTTTCGTTCTGTAAGATACATCTTTTATTTCATCCAGGAAAGCACTCAATGTCATAATGGTATAGGCAACATCAATGGGCTGTTCGCCAAACTGACCTTTTTCCTCTCCTTTTCTCAACCATTTCTTGTTTGAGATTACTTCTATTCCGTTCTCATTGTAAATTTGGGATAGCAAAAAATCAAATGACGCGATGGCAATCTCTCTGTAGATGGATTCTCCCGTTATTTTCCAGGCATATAGCAAGGCTTCCGGCAAAATGCTGTTGGCATAAGTAAGATAACCCTCAAACCAATTCCAATATTCACTTCTCTCATGCCGGTACATCTGAACCAAACGGTCAGCAAATGTTTTTAAAAGAATGAGATTCGCGGGTGTGCAGATGGTTTCGCTAAAGAAAAACAAACCTTTGATTGCAAAAGCCATTGCCCTTGTAGAATGAATAGCACTTAAGTGTACAAGAGCTCTGTTGAAGATTGTTTCTGCCTTTGATATGATTTCCCAGGGTAATAAATCAGTCATTGAGACTACATATCCCAACGCCCACACAGTTCTTCCGGTCGCGTCGTCTAGATTGGATGTGTTATTCTGACCGGTAACCTTGTTGTCCTTATCCAGATAATTTGCAAAATGTCCGGAAGTTTTCTGACAACGTTTGATGAAGCTGAGATATTTCTTAATGTAGTATAAACTCTCCTGTTCGCCTGTCAGTTTATAATACATGCACATTGCAACCAGTGCCCTGGCGTTATCATCCAGTGTATAACCGGAACTTATATCCGGTTGGTTGATTTTCGAAAACTGAATGATCCCGGTGCCGGTTGTCATTTTTTTAATATGGGCAAGATTAACAACCGGAAGGTTATACTTTAAAGTCATTTTCTCACCGGAAATTTTTTCAAATAGTGTAGCATGCGAGACGGCTGAATTTTCCCAGGCGCTTGAAATTATTTTCTGTAAAGTGCTTACGCTTATCCTTTTTCGCAATGGTTCATCATTTAACAAACGAATGACTGCATCAGCAAGCTGACCGGAATTTTTAAAATCAAAAATGATTCCGGTATCCCCATTGAGTACTTCTCTTGCATGAGGAATAGGAGTTGAAATAATCGGACACGCGCAGCTCATAGCATAGGCAAATGTTCCACTTACAGCCTGGTTCGGATCGTTTGTAGTAAACAGGTAAATATCGGTGAGCTGCAAATATTCAAGAAGATCTGGTAAGGCCAGGTAATGATTGATAAAAATTACATGATCCTGAAGCAAAAGACGTGATACTTTTTCTTCAAGCATTTCGCGATACTTTTCACCTTCGTTTTTTACGACTTCAGGATGTGTTTTCCCGATCACAAGGAATACAACATCAGGACTTTGCTTCACTATGGCGGGCAAGGCTTCAAGCGTAGTTTCAATGCTTTTGCCAGAGCTGAGCAGACCAAAAGTTGAAAGGACTTTCCTTCCTTTCAGGCCATATTTTTCCTTCAGGAACTGCTTGCTTAAATGCGGAACCAGATGGGTCCCGTGTGCGATCACTGATAATTTTTCCTTGGGTAAATCATAATCCGAAGTTAAAATTCCTTTGGAAATATGGGTCATAACGATGATTGACTCGCAAACAGCCACGATGTTACGAATCTTTAGTTTTAGCGCCTCATCAGGATGTGGCAATACGGTATGAAACACCATGACCACCGACTTTGTGAGTTCATTCAAAAACTGCAGAAACGCCTCCTCCTGCTTTTTATAAAAACCAAACTCGTGCTGTATCAGGACGATTTTTATGTGATGGTCCCTGTTGATCTTGAATGCTAACTTTTTGTATTCAGAAGCCAAGGATGTTTTCAGGATATATTTTACTTCTTCCGGGTAAGGATAGGTTGTACCATTGGATTCTAATGCACAAACCTTGATAGATAATGAATTGCTGAATTTATTCTTCAGCGATTTGATCAGATCCTGGGAATAGGTTGCAATGCCGCATTCCCTGGGTGGATAGGAAGTAATAACCAGGATTTCCGCCAGATCATTGGGATGGTCTTGTATAAAAAGTTGCTTTCTTTGTATCGGAGTAATCTTTGGAAATACAAGATTTTCGAGGTCAAATAACTCTTCATAATGATTTATGCCACTATTATTCTGATAGGAAACGATTTCATTTTTCATTTTTCGGGATATAAGTTAACAATTCAGTAATCAACGAGGATAACTTCACCGAAGCACAGGCAATCAGTGAATCTGCAGCACCATAATAGATAAACAGGGTATCCCCAAACAATGCTGTCCCTGTCGGAAAAACCACATTATTCACCTCTCCGATTAATTCCCAGTTGTATTCCGGAGAGAACAAAGCATAAGGCAATCGTGCCAGCTCTTTTGAAGGATCATTCAAATCAAGCAAGGCTGCACAGGCAGAATATACGCGCCCCTTATCAGTCTCTTGCACGCCATGATAAATCAGCAACCAGCCGTGTTCGGTTTCAATTGGCGGGCAACCACTTCCAATGTAGCTTGATTCGTGTACACCAACAGGATCAAGGACAATATGGTCCTGCAGGTTGAGAATGTAACTCTCCCAGAATTCTTTGGTGATCTCCTTTATGCTATTTACACAAGCAATTTGAATTCCTGGTCTGATCCGGTGAAGAAACACCAATTTGCCATTAATTTTTCGTGGAAAGAAAACAACATTTTTATCCCACAGCATTATTTTTTTTTCAGGATCTTCTTCTTCGTAGTAAAACTTATAGTTCTTGTAATACTTTTCATTTATTTTACCTGCAGATTCAGCAAGGAATACAAATTCAGCGTAGGTGATGGGGGGAACAATGACCCCCTGCTTTTTAAAATGCCATAAATTTTTTGAAGTAGCTAAAGCTCCACGGGCATTTATCCCATCATAGCCTGTATATGTCAGATAAAACAAGTCATCAATCTTTACGATCCGCGCATCTTCAACGCCATGCGATTCGTAATCGAATTCAGGCACCATAAAAGGCTTATCCCATCGTTCAGCAATCGTTAGTGGACCCTCTAATCTGCAATATCCAATGCTCGAATAATTTCCCTGTCGAACTGCCCTGTAAAAAATATGTACACTGTCACCCTCGCGCAATACTGCGGGATTCAAAACACCTTCGTTTTCGAATTCCAGATCGGTCGATGCCAGCAATACACCTTCTTTTTTAACCTCTATCATAAAACTTTCTTTTTTATTCTTTTAATAATAGGTGGTATTGTTAATAAAGGGGGCATTGTGTCGCCCAATAACATCCCCCATGGTTTTAGCGATTCAATGTGATCGAAAATGAGTTTCACGATAGCCAGGATTGGAATAGAAAGAAACATCCCGGGTATGCCCCATAAGGCATTCCCTGCAATTACAACGATGATGGAGAACAAAGCGTTGATCTTTACTTTTGAAGAGACAATTTTGGGAACGATAAAATTGTTGTCAATCAACTGAATGAAATAGTATACTGCAAGCACATACAAAGCCGGCCACACTGAATCTTTGGTGGCAATCGCAATCATCATGGGTAAGGCCACTGCTACAATACCACCGATATAAGGAATGACATTGAGCAATGCACCAATAATCCCGAGAAGGATCGCATAATCAATTCCAAGTATCAGGAGACCGGTAGAGTTCAGCACAGCCACAATAACACCTTCAATGACCAATCCGATCAGGTAATGTTGAATAACTGATTTCGTCTGGGTAACAATCTCGCCCACCTGGCCCTGGTTGCTTTTTCCAAAAATCTTGCGGATAAAATCAAGCAAGAGTGGCTGGTAGTACAATATGATAAATGTGTAAACCGGCACCAGAAGCAAGATCATGACTACACCGCCCACACTTACCAGTGTTTGCCCGATTGCCGCTCCGCTGGTATTGATGAGCTCGTTTTTGGTTTTTAACACCCAGGCATGGATCTTCTGAGGGTTTATGTCAAAATAACCGGAAGCCCAGGTGATAGAATTGTTTAAAATCCCTGTGAATTTTTCTACTAAAATGGGCCAGGATTCGCTGAACCGGCTCACCTGTGAGAATAGCAGAAGGCAAAACCCGGCAATGACAACCAGGGTGAGTAATAAGGTAAAGATAATTGCGAAAACCCTGTTGACCTTTAGCCGGGTAAAAAACGCCACAACAGGCTGGAGGACAATAGCGATGATGATGGCAAAGACGAGTGGCATAATAATCCCCTGTGCGATGTACAACATCGAAAAAAAGGCAGACAGTCCGATAAAAAAAACCGCTGCCTTTGCATATACCGGGATCTTTAATTCTTTTGTAATCACGACCTGTAAACTTTCTTTTTAGAGAGAACGGAAAAGGTCAGATAATTTTTCTGCCCTGGATCACCCTGATTAATATTGCTATAACTGCAATGACTAAAAGAATATGAATAAGACCTCCAGCACTGAAGGCAAAGAATCCGACAAGCCATGCAATAACCAGGATTACTGCGATAATATAAAGTAAGTTTCCCATGACAATGATTTTTTAATGGTTTATGATAATTTGCTAGAATTTATTTATTTCCTTTTCCTCCAGAAATCCCTGAAAGCTTTTCCGTGTTCCTCCATATCATGATTAAATTTGGCCCGGAACTTTTCCCAGTCATCTTTTCTTGCCTCATTAAATTCCGCTAGACTTTTTTTCATGTCTCTGTTTTGTTGTTCCATCACGGCCAGTCTTTGTTCGTAGATGACTTTGTCTTCATTGTTCTCTTTGGCGATTTTTGCTCTCAAATCAACAATGTTTTTTTCCTGTATATTGATTCTTTCTTCGGATTCTTTTTTAAATTGCCGGATAGAATCTTTTATCGCCTGGTCGAGCGCCTGGTTTGCTTCCGCAAACTTGCCCCGAGCCTCATTCACCCTTTCCTGGGCATCTTCAACTTTGCCGGAAGATGACTGGCATTTTGTTAGCATTGTCCCTGCTATAAGCGCTGTTAATGCGAAAATTAATCTTGCTTTTTTCATTGTATTATTTTACATTTGATTTGTTGCAATGAAGCGTAATGTTCAAAGGTGGTACCGCCAAACATTACGCTACCAGTAAAAACAGATGGTTAAAGCGCGGAAATGATTTTGTGTAGTTCTTCTTTTGTCTTTCCAAGTTTAATTTGGAGTTTTCCATACATCTCCTCCTTCTTGCCTTCAGCAAACATTAAATCATTATCTGTAAGGGTTGCAAATTTTTGTTTCAACTTGCCTTTCTGTTCATCCCAGTTTCCTTTAATTCCAGTTGTGTTCATTTTATTTGTTTTATGTGAAAATAATTTCACTACAAAGGTGCGACCAACCGGAAGGGGAGGTGTTACACAACTTTGGAAAAATGTTACATCATTCACACATTTCCTTTAGTACAGAGATTCGTGTGCTCAAGATGTGTGAAGTGAAAAGGGGATGCTATTGTCATTTTCTTTAATTGGTTTGACAAACAGTATATGCTCAAGAAAAATCATGTTCCGTTTGGTCTCCGCCAGCCAAAATAAAGGAATTAAAAACAGGGCGTGAATTTAGCGGTCCATGAAATTAATTTCAAAATTTTTCTTGTTTATTAAAAAACTATTCGTAGTTATTACGAATGACTAACCGGATGTTCTACTGCCCAAAAAAAAAGATTATTCGGAGGAAGAAGTACTGATCGCAAAATATGTCAGAGCGCTCGGGCATCCTGAAAGAATAGCAATATTGAACTATCTTGCTTCGCTTGACACCTGTTTTTTGGCGATATCTGCAATGAACTGCCCTCAAAGCCAAACGGCTTCTCGAGCCGGTGCGTTAAGGATTGACCCTTTTGTCATTTATAGGATAAGTACTTGCAGTTGAGCATAAAAAGTGTGTTTTCCACCAAATCCCTCCAACCCATAATGTTTGATCCACTCCTCATTTACCCTTTCAAAATGAGTAATAATCAACAATAAGGTATTAAAACTTCCACAATTCTTCCACAATTGGAAAAAGAAAAACCCTAAATCTTAATAGAATCAGGGTTTTCGGTTTCTTTTGGTTGTGAGAGCGACAGTTGACGAAGGGTTTCAAGTTAAATCACACCAGCAGAAACAACTTGTTGAGATGGTTTTTGTTTTTGTCAATTGGGAATTAATTGATATATTCGCTTTGTTAAATAGGTTACATAGTCAAATAAGTTATATTTTTTCAATTTCTCCCTTTATGAACAAGCATTTACTACTTACAGGAATATTCGTGCTTTCCCTGTTTTTTACTTTTCAACTTTCAGCACAAGTTGGAATTAATACTGATGGTAGCTCACCAGACAACTCTGCTATGCTTGATGTGAAATCCTCAAACAAAGGGGTTCTTATCCCGAGAATGTCAGCAGCTCAGATTAGTGCAATTATCAATCCTGCCAATGGTTTACAGGTGTTTTGTACTACTGATAGCAAGATGTATATTTTCCTTGCCTCTGTTGGACAATGGAAGGAAGTCGCTTATGGAACCGGAATAATTATCCCACCTTTTACATGCGGAAATCCATTTACTGATATACGTGATGGGAAAATCTACAACACAGTTTTGATTGGCACACAATGCTGGTTTTCACAAAACATCAACTTAGGCGCAAGAATTAACGGATCTTCAAGCCAAACCAATAATGGTATTTTCGAAAAGTACTGTTACAATGATGATGAAAACATGTGTACTATTTATGGTGGTTTATACCAATGGGATGAAGCCATGCAATACTCCACTACGGAAGGTGTAAAAGGCATATGCCCAACAGGCTGGCATTTGCCAACAGATGCAGAGTGGACAACGCTGACGACATTTCTGGGCGGTGAAGCTATTGCAGGCGGTAAGATGAAGGAAGCAGGCCTAGCACATTGGAAATCTCCCAATACAGGCGCTACCAACAGCAGTAGTTTTTCTGCTCTTCCGGGTGGCTCCACCTACGGCAGTGGCAGTTTCGGCAATCTTGCCTACAATGCCTTCTTCTGGGCGTCGTCGCAGTACGATGTGTCTTACAGGTGGGGCCGGTCCCTCGACAACTACGTCGAGAACGTGATCCGAAACTACTACTACAAGACAAACGGCTTTTCTGTCCGCTGCTTGAATGACTGAGGTACATTTCCCACCAAACCATAATGTTTGATCCATATCCTGTTTTACCTCTTAAGAAGAATAAAAAAGATCAATAAGGTATTAAAACTTCCACAATTCTTCCACAGAATAAATGGCGAAGTGTGAAGTGCGAAATGGTGAAGTGTAAAAAACAGAATGGTGAAACGGGTTTCACCATTTCACCATTTCAGATCTCGGATCTGTCTTCGTGGCATCGACTGGA
>CAIWTA010000066.1 GCA_903915465.1 uncultured Bacteroidales bacterium
ACAAAATGTTAGTATTTGACTTTTACTCTGTGATTCTCTGTGATTCTCAGTGTCTTCTCAGTGAACCTCAGTGTAAATTTCTATCACAGAGAACCACAGAGGAAAATGCACAGAGAGCCACAGAGAGAATTTTCATGAATAAACAAGGTAAGATTATTCCTTGATAATTTTCATTATCCTGGTGAAGTGTTTACACGATAGTTTAATCAAATAAACACCTTCAGGGGTTTTTGAAAAATCCAGGGAATTTTCTTTTTCAGCGGAATTTAATAAACAGACGCTCTTTCCGAGGGCATTGAATATTTCAATCCGGACTGGTCCAATTGCTTGTGTCTCCAGATTGATATGCACAACATCGGTTGCAGGATTCGGATAAACTTCAAACATACTTCGATAGCTAACAGGAATAACCGGGAATGAAGTTGTATCAATTTCTGCCAGGTTAATTAAAGTGGCTGCAGCAGATCTTGTAATTTCTTCAGCCAGAATACTGCTGTTTGCTGATAACCCAACCGTGTCATCAGGCGTATGTACATGATAATTAAAATTTGGTCCATGAATATCTGATTCATCGATCAGGAAAAGTGCCGGAATATTTTTCTGCCAGAATGATTTCTGATCACTATATATCACATTTGTAGAAGTTGAATCAACAACATACGATAATCCTGGAACATGAGCAGCTGATGATTGGATGTATTTGTTCATCAAACCCAGGGATAATGTGTTTACGCAAATACTCACATCCGTGTCGTCTCCGGGATTTACATATGCAATCATATCCAAGTCAAGCATTGCGGATACGTGGTTATTATTATTTGCCAAGCTATCAACAAATGCCTTACTTCCATAATCTCCAAGCTCTTCCCCTGAAAAAAGAGTAAAAAACATCGTTTTTTTAAATTTGTAATCGGCAAATACCCGGGCAATTTCAATAACGCCGGAAGTGCCGGATCCATTATCATCGGCGCCCGGAGCTCCGACTTTATAACTGTCGTAATGGGCTCCTGCAACATAAATTGAATCAGGGTGCAGAATTCCATATTTGACAGCAATGATATTTGGCAACCAATCAGGATTGTAGTACTGGAAGTAGATGGTGTCAAAATGAAATTTTTCAAATCTCTTCTTAAGATAATTCGAACAGCCGGTATCATTACTCAATGTATATCTTTCAAAATGTTCAATTTTTGAAATAATTCCAAATATTGAATCACCTGAAACCTTATTGACAATATTCTGAATTATTGAATTCTGACACAGTAATTGGCCTGGTGGTGTGAGCCCTAATACAACAAAAGCAACAATTGTTCTGAAGGATTTCATTTTTCACCTTTTATCATTCTAACTAATTCCGGTTCATGTCAAAAGGACCTCTGTTGATCTATCTCTCATAGGGAGTTGAATAGGATAGGTTTTATAATTTTAATCTGTAAAGCCGTTGGTTATCCCCTTCTCCGGGAGTATCATACACATAATACAGGAAGTTGTGGTGAATACTTACTTTTTGTGGAAAACCATGGTCGGCGCTTAGAATCCGCTTCAGTTCGCCGGTATTGAGGTTGATCCTGTAAAGTGTAAAATTTCCACCTTTCGTCAGAAATGATGTATAGGCTTTATGATCAATGTTATCAATATAGATTTCAGTGGTCCAGCTTCCTTCATGGATGTCATGGACAGGCATTTTCAGCTTGGATGTGAGTTCTCCGCGCATGGTGTAGACCTCTATTGTAAAATCAGATGTATTGAATACACAAAGGAAATCCCCGATCCTCTGTAATGAAGAAGCGTTTGTTCTATAAATTATCTTTTTCAACCATTGCCAGGTGAGGATGTAATCCTGATTTCTTGGTGGTGTTTGCATCAGGAGAAACTGGTAATCTTCCGGATTTCGCCTAAGCATCTTCAATTTCTCATCATCACCCACTGCACAGAGAAGCTGTTTTTTACTGTTGTGACGATCGACCTGATAAAATTCAACACTTAGCTGATCGGGGCTCTCTTTACGAAAAAACAGCAGGCTGTCGGTTGATGTAACACAATCGGCCAGAATTGACCGGAACCGGTTGATGTCAACAGCAGAATAAAGACGGAGAACTTCCTTCTCGTTATACACCTGGTAAGCTGAATCGTTGCTCAGCACATGCACATTACCCAGACAATCATGGAATAACCCGGTTGGCCTGAATGGGAATATTCCCGAACGGGCAACAGTATCCCCTGAAACTGACTTTAACAAAAGTTCGGATCTGTTATACCGAAACCGGTAAATAAGCAGGTAAACCAGGTCATTGACGACCTTATAATCCAGCACTGAGTATTTATTGTCTTTGAAAAATGGTTCGGGTTTATTTTTTGCCACGATCTCCACCTCCTGAAGTGTTTGGTTGAAGGGATTCAGGAGAATAGTCATGGAATTCGTTGCACTGTCGAGCCAGAGTTTTTGAGTTTCATAACCAAGATGGCTCACGTTGATAAACACTGGCCGCGTATAAATGACGATGGAAAATTCCCCATTCTGATTGGTGCTGCATCCGCGCCTGGATCCTTCAATGCTGATGTTGACCCTGGGTATGGCAACACGTGTTTCCTTGTCCAGTACTTTCCCTTTGAATTGGAAACGCTGGTTCTGAGCTGTTACACCCGCAGCATAACAAATCAGGATGACAATGATCAGAAGGAAAGCAAAATGTCTTTTCATTTTATCCGTTCGTTTTTCTCCGGTCTTACGAAAGGCTGGTGTTCTGCGTTTTATTGTATGTCAAATATACCGCAGTTCGATACATTTTTATTCGGGAAACTTATTTTGAATAAATCATTTTCTTCGTTATTGTCTTGTTGTTTGTTACCAGCGAGTAATAGTACATTCCGGAATTCAGATTGTATTCTTCAGAAGAAAAATGGACCACATGTTTACCCAAGGTCATCGTTTCGTGGTTGATGAGCGTTGCCACATTTTTTCCGAATGGATCTAACACCGATAATGTCACTTCTGAAGGTTTTTCCAGTTTAAATGAGAAGAACGTATTTTCCCGGAATGGATTGGGTGCATTCTGAGATAAGGAAAACGGAACCGCCGGTTCTCTATTCATACCCACGGTTGCCGGATCAATTGGTGCTCCCCAGAGGGTCACATTCCCGTCATCCATACGCATCCATGTCGCAAAAACCTTATTGTTATGAGCGCTTACAGCAATATAATGCCCAAAGAACACAGTGGAAAAAGGGATAAACGGTGTTTCACTGATCTTATAATTGGCAAAGCTCTCCCCGCCATCTTCTGAAATGGCGAGATAGACATCGGTATTCGAATCTGTATAATTTCTCCTGTCATAAAAAATAATATAGATTTTCCCTGTCACCTGGTCAATTGTCATGAAGTTGAAGAATTGGTGCTTGTTGGGGCCATCATCATTTACTCGTTTTGGTGTTGACCAGGTTGTTCCGCCATCGGTTGATTTTGCAAGCCATATATCACAATCGATGCCTCCATTCCTGCGATCTGCCCAGTTTACATAAATGGTTCCGTTGTTTGAGCCGTTGCTGCGGTCGCAGGCAATTACAGGGAAACTGACTCCCGTCTGAATGCCCGGGAGCGGATAAAGCCATATTACCGAACCGTTTGTGATGTTAAGGTCAGTATTTAACCATGTCTCTCCTTCATCTGTCGATTTGTTGAACATGAGACCTGCATGGCTCCACCATGTCACATAGACCTCTCCATTTGGACCTGTCGCCGGGTAAGAGCCATGAACACTGGTAAACCCGGCTGAAGCATCGCCGCCGGTGTTGCTGATCAGTTTCTGCTCGCCCCAGGACAATCCTCCATCCGTAGACTTCGAAATATAAATATCCGTTGAATCTTGTGGATTTGAGCTGCCCCACGAATTAAACCGGGTCCAGGTTGTATAAAGGTTGTTTTTGACAGGATCAAATGTTGCCCACTCTTTATCCATGTCATAATTGTTATACAATGCAGTGAATGATCCATCCGACCAGGGCGATGAGAAGCCTTCCTTTTTCTGACAAACAACACGGCTGAGGTTTGGAACAAGATGGAAATAGTAAAAATTTCCGCTGGTATCAGCAAGAATAGCCGGATCACAACTAACTCCATAGGAGGAGGTCAAAAATCCATGTGCCCAGGACGCCCCTCCATCACTTGAAGAATAATAGTTGTTGGCATTGGCGCCAATGATGATCTGATCTGTGTTCTTGGGGTTTATGCAAACCGAGGGTTCTTCGGGTTGCTCATTTCCTGAATTGATCTGGATGTTCGTTGGCTGGGCCATTGAAAATTGGCCAAACAGCATCATCATTGCCGTTATCAGGATGGCGTTCATTGTTGTCCTGGAGTACCGATAGTTATCAGGATGGCGATAATTTCTGTCACTCAGCATAACTTTCTCCAGAAATAAACTTGTACTTGTTTTCATTGTATTGCGGATTGATTGGGTTTGCAATGATTTTTTAAGTATCATAAAAATAATCCATCCTGAGAGTTAAAAAAAACCAAATCGGTAAAATCCTTCTTATGATCGATATAAAATTGATGTTTTTGTTTTGAAGCAGAAATCAGATGGAATAACTTATCTGATCACAACTTTCCGGTTCAATGTTTCGTTTTGCAAGCGAATGATCAGATTGTAAACACCGGCTTTCAATCCGTTTGTTTGAATCGTTATCTGTTGTTCATTGACGCTCCTGTATAGGACTTCTCTTCCTGTCAGGTCACAAATCCTGACATTCAAAATAGGTTTATTTCCACTAATTTTCATCAAACCATTTGAAGGATTGGGGAATACAGAGACGGAATCTTTTCGATATTTGGCAACACCAACACCAACTCCCGCATTGATATATGATGTCTTTATTTTGGTACTGTTGCCCCACGTATTTATTACATTAAGTGTGGCACTGTAAATGCCTTTCGTATTATATGTTACAACAGGGTTTCTTGCGGATGAACTGGTTGGCGAACCTCCTTCAAACGTCCAGTTGAAAGTTGATGTGGAGTGCCCTCCTGATGCAATTGAAAAAGTGACCTGCCCTCCGATGTCAATGACGGTGTCACTGGCAGTAAAATCAGCTTCTGCAAGGCTGCTGGTAAATTTGTACATGCCGTCGTTCGTTGCATTATTGTCCCAGCTGCCTGCAAATGCTACTGAATCGTTAAGCCATTGCAATGCAAGAAAATGTTTGGCATCTGTCGATGCCATTTTTTGCCAGGTATGACCACCATCGAATGAATAGGTTACTCCTGAATTCACAAGCAATGGATCTTCAGGTGCTTCGATTGACTGGCTCAAACCTGGCATGCTTTTCAGCATAGAAGCATTTTGGCCGGTTGAAACATAAGTGTTTGGAGAGCCAGGAACAGCTTCAAGCGAGAAAAGATTAATTGGGCCGGTGCTAATCACCAAGGTCCAGGTATCGCCACCATCCGAAGTTTCATGAACCGTCATTGATGTAGCTGTTGATCTGGCAAAACCAATCAAACCATGATTCTCATCGAGAAAAGCAATATTTTGGTACCAGCAATTGGGAGGAATCACAATCCCGGTAGGTTTCCCAATCCAGTGATGACCTCTGTCTTTAGAAATATAGAGTGTTGATCCACTGGAAATAAAACAAAACATACTGTCACCCACTGTTTCAAAAAAGCGAGTACCGCCATATTCCGTAGGAGGAAGAACCGTTGCATTGATATTTGATTGGGGTACGCGGTTCCAGGATGTCCCGCCATCTGAAGTTGTATAAATTTCAAAATAACCATCCCTGACATCACCATGAAACATTCCTTCATTTGCATTCCAGAAATACACGTTATTGGCAAATGAAGTTGTTCCTTCCTGGATGGCAAATTGTTGCACCCAGTTCAATCCTCCATTGGTTGTTTTATAGATCCCGCAATGATGATCCTGGGCGGTGGAGTCCAGGTAAATATCCGCCCAGGCGGTATTTGCATCGATAGCGGAGATGTTCGATATATTATAATGAGCCGGGCCCGGAATGACCTGTCCGGGGTTCCATGTCTCCCCGCCATTGATGGTGCGTGAAAATTCATTGGAGATATATGGAGCATTCAGTCCGTCTCTGGCGCTGATCCAGACAATATCTTTGTTTACTATGCTAATGGTAAAGGCCCCTGTTGATTCGTTCGGGAATCCTGATGCCTGCATGAGCCATTGAGATTGTGTTCCTGTATATAGAATGAATACCAGGAATGCGGAAAGTAAAGTTTTTTTCATAAAGTTGTTTTTTAGGATGTTTTTTCAAATATAATGGAGGTTTGTGGCAGCGTTTCAAACAAATCGGCAAGTGGTGCTAAAAATCGTTAAACGGTCTGAATGACAAAATCCTTTCAGCGATTCCAATTACCGCTTAAAGGAAAAACTATTTATTCTGTCGGATTATTGATATTTTTGATTCTGAAAATTAACCTGATTATTCATGAAAATTCTCTCTGTGGCTTTCTGTGCATTTTCCTCTGTGGTTCTCTGTGAAAGAAAATTACACTGAGGTTCACTGAGAAGACACTGAGAATCACAGAGAATCACAGAGAAAAAGACAAATACTAACATTTTGTGAATTAACCAGGCTTAACAGAACCTGCGAAAAAAATGAGTAATCCTTTTTATTTGAATTTCATCAGGCTTGCCGGATTACAATTTCATTGCTTTTCAATTCGTTTAAGTATGTCTTTCATCATGTCTATCTGCACTTTTTGTATATCCAAAATTTCCTGCTGCTGGTTGATGATCATGTGGTCCATTTTCTCATGCAACGCACGAATTTCAAGCTCTGACTTAAGGTTTATCATATAGTCCTTTTTAGCTCTGTCACGATCCTTTTCTTCCTGCCTGTTTTGGCTCATCATAATAACTGGCGCCTGTATTGCGGCAAGGCTCGACAAAATTAAATTCAAAAGAATGAATGGATAGGGATCAAAGGGTTTGGTTGTAAGCCATAATATATTCAATAAAATCCAGATCAAAAGAAAAAGGCCAAACGAAATAATAAATGTCCAGCTTCCACCAAAAGAAGCCACATTGTCGGCAATTTTTTGCCCGATGGTCATTATTTGTTTGTCTTCTCCGTCGATCTTGTCTGATAAGGTGGTTTTCTCTTTCAGTGAAACCAGAACTGTCCTTTCTGAATCTGTAAGGACACCAATTTGCTTCGTAAGAAACGCTTCCAAATATTTTTCTCTGTAATAATTGAGTTCACTGACAGATAGAAAACTATCTGCCGAGAATTGAGGGTTTTCATTTTGTATTGCCGACAAAATTGTTGCTCTTACTGTTTTCCCTGATATTCTTTCAGAGATGGGAAATTCCGTTTTCGATATGCTGCTGATAAATGTTTTCATACAGGGATTTTAAAGTAAAATAGTAATATGGTAAAAGTTGATTGGTTGGTTTGGATTTTGCGATTTGCTTTCTATGGCTACTTCTTTATAAACTTTGTCGAAAAATATTCATCACCTCGTTTCACCTGCAAAAAATAAATCCCGGCAGGAAATTCAGAAACATTGATTTGGTTCACGTTAAACTTTTTCAAAATAACATCACCCATTGAATTCATAATTTGAATTTCAGTACTGGTGCTATCATGTGTAATGATATTTAATTGGGTTCTAACAGGATTTGGGAATACACTAATTGATCCTGAGTTGTTTGTCAATGAATATATAGCAGTGTTTTGCTGAACAATTTCCACAACATGATTGCCTGCTGAAAGGACAACTGAAGTTTGTATAATTCCGTTAGGATCTGTTGATAAAGTTGCTGAATTTATTCCATCAACTTTGATTATGTAATTTCCAGATTGTAAGTCGGCAGCAAAAACCCCTACAGTCCTGTAACCCGTCACATCATAGAATGCATGATAAACCACACCGGTATTGCCTTCAGCCGAGAAATAAAAAAGTGTATCATTCCAATCTGCCCCAACCGAACAACTATTGTATTTTGTTGTTCCTCCCGGAGTTGCACTATCGGATGAATCGCCAATTGAAATCGTATGTAAAAAGATGACCGAATCAGTTATTGATGTTGGTTTAACTTCAATACGCCAGCTTCCCGGTGAATAATAATTGGTGTCGGGCGTTGTGAGTGGCGGATAGTTCGTTCCGTTCACATAATACGAATAGCCGCTACCGCCGACTAATGTTGTGGTGGTTGCCAAAGGGAGCAATGTTCTGATGGCAATATTCCCATTTCCGTTTGTTGCCGAATAATCTTTTCCTCTGTAAGTTTCAATATGACCTGGGACTTTTACGCTTATTATGGTTCCGCTCATGGAAGGCTGCTTCGCAAAATGTGCGATCCATGTCAGATCGCGTTGGTTTGTGACAGTATTTTTTAAATGAATATGGTCTAACACGATAACACGGTTTGGTTTTATGTACAGCAATCTTCTTCTGAAAAAATCCAGTTTTGTTGAATCATACGAAAGCTGCGCATCTGCAACATTGTACTCATAATTGTTACCGGCGGCATATTGAATCCATTTTCCACGCTGATTTTGAGGAAGAAAAATGTCGTTGTAATTCTGCAACGCAACTGATTCGATCTGCCCGCCATCATTGGAAGCCGGATTTCCGAAACAGGTGTAATTATCCGTTGAATCGAAAACACATATGCTGTTATGTGCAATAGTTCGTTGGTAATAATTGCAGTAATGAGTGCCTCCGTAAGTGTCGTAATATCCGGCATCCAAAAGAAGCGGAGCATTTTTAAATACCGTGAACGAATTGTTGTCGCGGTGTTCATGCGCAGCTCTTTTGCTTGGAGAATTAAAAAATGTAACCATGGTTGCACTGCTATCCCACGATGACCGGCTGACAGACAACCCTACTTTATCAGTCCACCAGTCCAATGGATTGCCGGGCTGAGTAACCACTGGCATTGTGAAATCCTTGTACAATAATTTGTTGAAGACAGGAATTGTCCATGTTAGATAGGCGGGTTGCGACCAGTACTGAGCCATCCATAAACTGCGACGGTCATTAAAATACCTTGCGTGAAGATACATCACACGGTCGGCTTGCTGGCTTGTTTGCCCATCCCCGAGGTGAATGCACTTATTATCGGGCTGCATAAAGTATATGTATTGATTTATACTGTTCAGCACCCAGGGTAAATCGGTGTAAAAATTCTTTCCTGTTCCTATCTGCATATTTTCAAACAACTGAAACTGGTCCATCAGCGACCACATTGCGTAAGCAGCCCCCCAATTCCATCCGCCATCATCATCCCGATAATATCCATAGCAAGGGAAAAAACCGTTTATCCATTTATCATAAACAGCCCTATACCATTGGGTAACAGTATCGTTTTGCATTGAATTCAAACCTTCAGCACCACAGAGTGTAAGTGCATCCTGGTTACAGAAAATATTGTTCCATGCATTATGGCTGGAAACATAACTCGTTCCTGCACCTGAAAGAATGTATGTATTCATGAATTCTCTTGTGAATCGATAAATGCTTCTTGCGAGCTGGCGCTGCAGGGTATCCGGAAAATCGGTATAACACCAATCCAGCAGTAAATCACCTGCATCACTCATTTGCCTGAGCAGGTTCTCTTTTACATACCAATCCATAATGGAAAAATTTGCCGTGTCGATACGGTTAATCACCTGTCGTGCAATAAACCGGCAACGTTTCAGGGCAACGGGATCGTTCGTGATTTTATAAAGAAAAACAGTTAAAAATGTTTCATCCCCCGACCAGCCTGAAGACCAATCCCAAGTCCAGAGTGTTGAGTCAGAACCAACCAGATACAATTGCGGGTCGGTGATCCAATTGGAATTGTAAGCACTTACCAATGTGTAATACGTGCTTTGACAATCACCTGGAATTGTGATATTGTATTGGAGCCAGGATATTC
>CAIWTA010000067.1 GCA_903915465.1 uncultured Bacteroidales bacterium
AATATCACTTCATCCCGGAATATGTTCAAAAAATGCTGTGGAACTACGTGTTCCTGAATATCGGTCTCACCATTATTTTTAACGGAGAACGTTTCCTTTCACAGAATGGTCTGCTCGACCTTCTCAACAGTTACATTGACACACCTGTTCTTTATCCGATCATTCATATTCATGATGGTGAATTTGAATTTGCATTTACTCACTGCGAAGTGTATGGGGAAGAGTATTACTCATTTGTAAATGGCCAGCATACTACACAGGGCGGAACACACCAGGCTGCTTTTCGCGAAGCTATAATAAAAACCATCAGGGAGTTTTACAAAAAAGACTTCGACACAAGTGATATCAGGGCCTCAATGGTTGCTGCACTCAGCATCAAAGTGCAGGATCCTGTGTTTGAATCCCAGACAAAAACAAAACTGGGTTCCCAGAACATTGAACCTGAAGGTCAGAGCATCCGGAACTATGTGATGGATAGCGTAAAAAAACATCTGGATGATTATCTTCACATGAACCCGGAAACGGCAGAAGCCTTGTTACGCAAGATTCTGCAATCGGAAAAGGAACGAAAAGACTGGGCTAACATCAAAAAGATCGCGAAGGAAAGTGTGAAAAAAGCCAGCCTTCATAATAAAAAACTCAGGGATTGCCGTCTTCATTACAATAACCACGATGAAAGAAGATATGAGTCGACGCTTTTCATAACTGAAGGTGACTCCGCCAGCGGTTCCATCACCAAATCCCGGGACGTCAATACCCAGGCCGTATTCAGCCTGAAAGGGAAACCGTTGAATTGCTACGGTTTAAGCAAAAAGGTAGTCTATGAAAATGAAGAGTTCAATCTGCTTCATTCTGCTCTGAATATTGAAGAAGGCATGGAAAATCTGCGGTACAACTACGTTGTGGTGGCAACCGATGCAGATGTTGATGGAATGCATATCCGGTTGTTGCTTCTGACTTTTTTCCTTCAGTTTTATCCTGACCTGATTCGTAACGGTCATCTTTTTATCCTTCAAACACCTTTATTCAGGGTGAGAAATAAACAAAAAACTTTCTACTGCTATTCGGAGGAAGAAAGGCTGAACGCTATTGGGAAACTTGGAGTTAACCCGGAAATTACCCGTTTTAAAGGACTGGGTGAAATCTCACCTGATGAGTTCCTTCATTTTATCGGCCCTTCCATGCGGCTGGATCCTGTGATCTTGTCAAAAGATTCTACAATCAATGAAGTGTTGGCTTTTTATATGGGGAAAAACACTCCCGATCGTCAGAATTTTATCATCGACAACCTGAAAGTGGAAGCAGACCTGCTGGATAAAGTCATCTGAAATTGATCAGTTCCCTTTTCTCTTCATCGGCCAGAACGACGGTTTGTACTTCATGCTGGATTCTCTTTTCTGGATGATATCCTTCAGCTCAAAAAGCATATCCTCATTGACTTCCTTCGCCATTGGGAGTATCCACCTCTTTGTTTCATCAATATATCTCAAAATAAATGCTCTGTCGAAAATGTCGGTATGAAGGTCAGTCAGATTTGAGATTCGGTCGGCACATTTGAGGATTTTTGCATTTGTCGAACCCTTGATAAATATCCTCTCCAGAAATTCCTCCTTGGACTCATCTTTTCCATGAGTCACTTCCATCACCAGCTGATAAACATCCGAACCATCAGCATCAATCTTTATTATTTCTTCGGGAGATACACTTTCAACATCCTCAAATAAATCATGAATAATGGAAGCTTTGAGCAACACTGAATCCATGTAATGGTAATCCAGCAGAATGGCAAAGGTGCTTAAGGCGTGGCGAAATTGATTTCCGCCAACGTACCGGTGTTTCCCTCTCAGGGCAGTGCTTTTTTGTATATATGGAGCAAGTACCATATGCTCCAGTTCGGTTTCCTCAGAATTTTCCATGATTAGAAATGGGAATTGGAATATATTATAGATCGTGAATGGATAAAAAAGCTTTTCCTAAATTTTCAGTAATATCCCCGGCAATCATTGCTTCCTGGCCTTTCTCTGCTGCTGCAAAATCTCCTGCCAGCCCATGGATATATGTTCCAATAAGGCAGGTTTCCAGCGATGAATACCTTTGTGCTTTAAGGGCAGCCAAAATACCTGTCAGCACATCACCACTGCCGCCGGTTGCCATCCCCGGATTCCCGGTTGAGTTAAAATAACAGGTTCCATCAGGTGTGGTAATTGCCGTATGAGCGCCTTTAAGAATGATGTAAACCCCATACTTGATTGAAAAATCCCGTTGCACCTTGTTTCTCTCAAAATGATTGTTGGTTTTTCCTGCCAGTCGTTCAAACTCTTTTGGATGAGGAGTAAGTATACTTCCTTTCGGGATGAATGAAATCCATGTCTTGTTTTCCCCAAGGATAGTAATGGCATCTGCATCAAAAATGATCGGAATTCCGGTATTCTGCACAAGATGTTTAAGGGCACGCCTTGTTTCCGGCGCCCGACCGATGCCCGGGCCAATTGCAATAGAATTGTATGGCGTCAAATCCCCAACGCATGAAAAAATACTTTCCGACTCATCAAGGTCAACCATCGCTTCAGGAACTGCTGTCTGAAGAATGACATTCCCTTCCCTGGGAATATGAACACTCACCAACCCTGCACCAGCCCGAAGGGAGGATCGCGCACTGAGCACAGCTGCTCCCATCTTCCCGGTACTCCCACAAATAAGTAGTGCATGACCAAAATGACCTTTATGCGAATACAGATTTCGGGATTTCAGCAGCGGACGAATATCTTCAGGCTGCAAATAATAGTTCCTGGTTTCTGTTTGGTCAATAAATTCCTGAGATATACCAATATCAATTAAATGCCGGTTTCCAACATATAGATCATTCTCCGGGAATAAAAATGCAAGTTTCAGCGGTGCAAAAGTCAATGTATGGTCAGCATGAACCACAGAAGATTTTGGATGATCAGCCATCGTTTCATCACTGAAAAGCCCAGATGGAACATCAATGGAAATCGTCAACGATTGACTTCCGTTAAGATGGTCAATCACTTTTGAAAGTAATCCTTTTGCAGGTTCTGAAAGGCCGCTGCCAATCAGTGCGTCAATTACAACATCACAATCTTTCGAAAGCACAGGAAGAGCACTATTCTCTGCAATAAAATGAGATTGAACAGAGGGATTCTGCAACAAGCGACCATAGTTTGTACCACAGTTGGAAGTGAATTTTGCTTCTTGGCCGATGATGTAAACTTCAGTAGAGTTACCTCTGGCAGCCATCAACCGTGCAATGACCATTCCATCTCCTCCATTATTACCTGTGCCACAAAAAACTTTTATATTCTTATCTGGAGAGATATTGTTAATAAGCCAGGAAAAACAGGCCATCGCCGCACGTTCCATGAGATCAATTGCAGCAATAGGTTCATGGAGAATGGTATATTCATCGGCTTCTCTGATCTTATAGACTGGCAAAATTTTCATGGCATAAATCTGCACAAAGTGGAGCAATCTTGAAGTGGGAAACTAATCCATCATTCCCCAGAAGGGCATGGAGGGAGTTGCAATGATACCTGCGATAAACAATATGGTGATGATAAATGTCAAAGTGGCAATTGATAATCCAATGATTGCACAGACCCTCCCGGCTTTCAGGTTATTAAATGAGCTGAGTGCATATTTTGACGGGTTCTGACTGTAAAGCGAATGATCCCTGCCTGAAAGGGTCAGCGCAATAATACCGAGCACAATTCCGATGAGAGAGATATAAGGGCAGATAAAAATAAGAGATAAAATACCCAGAACAAGCACCGTATTTGAATTTGGAAGTTGCTGCTGAACCGGAGGAAACGAATAACTTCCTGGTGAAGAATTGTGTGGTCGGGAATATTGTTCTTCCATCCTAAAATAGCTCAATGGATGAATAATTTGATGATATAAATAATCACCATGATTGATGAAGTAAATATAAACAGAAATTTTATAATAGGTACCTCTGAATTATTTTTTGCATGATCAAAAATAGATCGGATAAAACTTAAACTGTCCAAGGGTATTATATTCCAAAGTAGGTGCCGGTATCTTGATAAAACTAAGCAGCATAAAGATTCCTTTCAGCACTTTTGATTTTGTAGGAATTCGTGTCAGGTCAACATCCACCGAAAGGAAAAATTTCCTGTAGCGAACAAAATGAGGAATTCGAATTCCATTTAGCGAATCTGGATTTATCGCTGCACCTATCATACCTTCAGCTCCATGCCCAATTGCAATATTTAGCCACTTAGGGAATCTGGATGAGCGTGGTAAAAATGAGGAAATATTTCCTGAAATCCAGTGGGTGTGGCCATTATAATCCTTAAGCGATTGCTGGATCAGATTATTCCCTAAAGCATCGGGCCGGTATTGCGCGTAATTAGTAGGATGAAAGGAATATTTGAGAACAAATTTTTGTTCATCCCAGATCAGTTGCTGGGAAATAAAAATGGCACTTCCCAGTGTATTCGCTGTGAAATCGCCGACTGAAAATCCCCATTGTGAAGAAAACCCATCCAGGATCTCAATGTTGAGAAGATATGCAAAACCAAGCAAACCACCGAACCATATTGCTTTTTTTCTCTCAATTCCGGACCATTTGTAGGATTCATAACCAATCCTGCTCACATAGTTTGCAGTAATGGCATGCCCGCTCTTGTCCAACTGCATCCACTCACTATTGTCATTAAAAAAATGGAAAGAAGACTGCGGATAATTCTTGTACCACGCAACATAAAGTCCGCCAAGGGATGCAAAATAAAGACTTCCCTGGATTGCGAAAACTCCGATCAACCGTCCTTTATGAATCCCGGTATCGGCAGCTTTAATGTTGACCAGTGTATCCTGCCTTTGAGGATAACTAAAGTTATAAAAGCCCAATAGAAGTAACAGAAAGGTGATGACGGATTTTGTTTTCATCAAAGGGATTGCTAATGGATGTTCAGCTTTTTCAAAGCCGCCTGGTATTTCTCTGCATTCCTGTTATGCTGGGCCAGTGTTGAACCGAAATTATGGTAACCCGATAAATCCTCTTTTGCACAAAAGTACATGTAGTTATGTTTTGTATAATTCAAAACCGCTTCAATAGAAGAAACGGATGGCAGGCAAATCGGACCCGGTGGTAACCCGGGATATAAATACGTATTGTAAGGAGAATTCATCTCTTTATGCTTAATCAGAACCCTTCTAATGGTGTAGTCGTTCCATGCAAAAATCAGTGTCGGGTCTGCCTGCAATGGCCACTCTTTTTGCAACCGGTTGATGTAAACTCCTGCAATGACAGGCTTTTCAGATTCTTTTGAAGTTTCTCTCTCAACAATGGAAGCGAGTGTTATAACTTCCGGTACGTTTAGCCCGATAAGTTTCGCCTTGGATAATCTTTCATCATTCCAGAATATTAAATGCTCCCGGTTCATCCTGCAAATGAACTGATCCGGAGAAGTGTTCCAGAATAATTCGTACGTGTTTGGGATGAATAGAACGAATGCAGTCGCCGGAGTGACATCGAATTTCTTCAGATAATCAGCACTTTGTAATAAGTTGAGAAAAGTAAGAGAATCAATTTCTAACTGATGAGCAATCTTCCCTGCAAGATCCTGCTTTGTACGAATATTTTGAAACACTACCCTTACAGGTTCCTGTTTCCCTGATCGAAGAAGATTTACAAGTTCATTGTTATTCATTCCATTTCGTATCCGGTAACGGCCAGGTTTTACCTTTGTGTTATAGCCTTTTCTTAAAGCTACCCATTCAAAGGCTGCGTGGTCATCGACAAATCCTTTTGCATAAATGAATGTCTTAACTTTTTCGAAATCAGATCCTGAGGGAATGAAAAGGTAATTATTTTCAAAGTTCGCGACAACAACGTTGGGCTTGTATATGTAACTGTAGAAGTGAAGTCCGGTAAATATTGCAGCGAGGAAAATAGAAATGAGAAGAATTGTAAGAATGATTATTAAAATTTTCTTCTTTTTCTTTTCTGGAGGCATGTTTCCTTATGTAAATTGGAAAACCTAAGATGAGTAAAAGCTATTTGTTGATAATCTGGTAGGTCAATTCATCAACCCATTTGTTTGTGTGAAGCCGCCATTCCTTCTTCAATCCGCATGGAACAAATCCGGCTTTTTCAAACAACTGAATGCTGGCAGGATTATCAGCAGTTATGTTACAAAAAAGCTGATGCAACTGGAGAATCTTGAAAGAATATTCAACAAGCAATTTCAACGCTTCAGCCGCATATCCCTTCTCCCGTTCTTCCTGGATAATCAGGATCCCGATGCCGGCTCTTTGATGTTGTGGATCGAAATCAAAAAGATCAATGGCTCCAACTATTTTTCTGCCACTTCCTGTCGCGTTTGTTTCAATCATCAGGCGAACTTGCTTCTCTGCGAAAATGTCATGCTGGATATTGAGGACGTATTGCTCGATCTGGTAATGTGAGTAAGGCATGAGCGTATTTCCAAAATGCCAGATCTGAGGATCGTTTTCCATCTTGTGGATAAAATCTATATCCGTTGGCTCTGGCGCCCGCAGAAGGATATTTTTACCCTGAAGAATATTCTTTGCCATATGGTTTTCCTGAACTTTTGATTGGATCACACGATCAGAACTCAATTTCTCCACAATAAACAAACACGACAGGGCCTTCCAGCCAGATATTTGTAAAAATGTTCTTATCCTGATTAAAACTGACTTTCAATTCCCCACCACGTGTTTTGATCCGGAACATCCCGGGATTATCAGGCTTTAGCATTGCAGCGGCAAGCGCAGCTGCGGTAACTCCTGTCCCACACGAGAGTGTCTCATCTTCAACTCCGCGTTCATAGCTTCTGACAAACAAACCGTCCTCCAGAAATTCCACGAAATCCACATTTGTGCCTTTCTCAACAAAACAATCACTGTATCTTATTTCCCTGGCCTTTTTCAGGATATCCATCGTTTCTACTTCTTCTTCGAAAAGAACATAATGGGGGCTGCCGGTATGAATAAAAAAATGATCCTGCGAATGAAACGGAACTTTTACATCCTTCATCTTTAAAGTAACAATCATCTGGGTATTGTCTTTTCTGATTATTCTGGATATATGTTCTCCGTCAGAGGCAAAAAATCTTGATTCAATCCCAATCAAACCTAATTGGTCGGCAAAGGCAATCGTACATCGTCCACCATTTCCGCAAAGGGTACTTTCATTTCCATCTGAGTTATAATACTTCATGGCGAAGTCATAACCTGGTTCAGCATTAAGCAAAACGAGCCCGTCGGAACCGATACCGAAATGTCGATCGCACAGAAAAGCCACCTTTTTTGGCTCCGGATTCAACCCTAAAACCCGGTTATCAATGATGATAAAATCATTGCCGGTGCCGTGATACTTGTGAAATCCGATTTTCATGCTGCAAACCTACATGAAATTTCTTGATTTGGTAAAACCCAGACGAAATAATCACCGCTGCCGGTCTGATCTTTTCGTTATAAACTTCTACTTTTACTGAAAAAATACCTAAACTCCTCTTCTACCGTTAATTTTCCGGCACATGCCGATTTCTGGTTTTGGAATAACTTGCTTTCTTTTACATTTGCTACCAAACATTAATAAAACAAATCATGGAACCTACAGACGAAAAAAGGAATTCAAATCCAAACAAGAAATTAGCTTTTGGATTTATTGTAATTATCGCAGGCCTTATGATGCTTGCATTTAATTTTAATATTTTCCCCTGGGATTTAAAGCATATCTTTTTTTCCTGGCAGATGCTACTGATCGCAATCGGTGTTGTTAGTATTTCAAACAGTGAAAGCCGTACTCCGGGAATCATCCTGATCCTGGTTGGTGGATTCTTTCTGATTCCTGAGATGTTTGACTTTCACATTGCTTTTATTAAATTGTTCTGGCCGGTTCTGCTGATTGCTATCGGCGTGATGATCCTGGTTAAAAGGGGGATTTATGGTCCCGGTCATACACATTGGCACAGACAACGTACTCATTGTGAAAGACAACAAACCCAGCCTGACCTGGATGAGGGATTTATCAATGAAACCAACATATTTAGCGGATCCAAACGGCGGATCACACACGAGGTATTCAGGGGGGGGAAAGTCAGCAATATTTTTGGCGGAACCGAAATAGATCTCAGCCAGGCAACACTTGCTGAAGGACGGGTAGAATTAACCATTGAATGCATATTTGGAGGTGTCACACTGATCGTCCCTTCAGATTGGAAAGTCGTTCTGAGTGTTAATTCTATAATGGGAGGATTTTCAGACAAACGGAACATTGTAAGAGAACCTTCAGATCCAAGCCGAGTGCTTGTAATCAGAGGATCTTCGGTTTTTGGAGGAGGAGAAATAAAGAGTTATTGATGATAGAAATATGATCCAGCATCCTGTTTTTCAAAATCGACAAACAATTGGAATTTATTTCGGAACTTGGATCTTCATCGCCGGGATCCATTTTTCTTTGCTTTATTTTCTCTACGATCAGAAGCTGCTTGTTTCCATCGTTGATAGTCTCTTGTTTAATTTGTTGTACGCAATTCTTGGCCTGGCAATCTGGTACATTGTAAGATTCAGCCTGCCTCAGACACATTCATTATATACTTTAGTCGTCAACCAATTTGCTTCTGTTCTTATCATCCTCTTGCTCTGGCTGGGGCTGTCGTTTTCAGCACTGAAGTATCTTTTTGATGCATATGAAAAATACAAGGATTTCCTCGATAGTTCCATACCGTGGAGATTGATTAGCGGGACTTTTTTCTACTTCCTGCTGGTACTGGTATATTACCTTTTTATTTATTACCAGAACCTGCAGGATAAAATAAGGGACGAATCACGGCTTAATGAAGCAGTCAGGGAAAGCGAACTGAATTTGCTGAAATCTCAGATCAATCCGCATTTTCTTTTTAATAGCTTGAATTCCATCAGTTCTCTGACTATTACAGATCCGGCAAAAGCCCAGGAAATGACTGTCAAACTATCTGATTTTCTTCGTTATTCTGTTTCTCAAAACGATTCTGGATTTACTAAACTTGATATGGAAATGGATAACATCGGAAAATACCTGGATATTGAAAAAACACGTTTTGGGCCGAAATTATCTTATACCTTCGATATCCCTGACTCGTGCAAGCAATTTGAAATCCCTGTGATGATATTGCAACCGCTCTATGAAAATGCAGTTAAATATGGAGTTTATGAAAGTACTGGAGAAGTATCCATCCGTACGCAAGTGATAAAAAATAAAAACTTGCTGGAAATAAGGATTGAGAATAATTTTGAACCTGGCGCTCCATCCCGCAAAGGTGCCGGTATAGGATTAAAAAATATCAGGGAGCGTATGAAACTAATTTATCATGATGATTCTCTTTTACAAACACAAAATAAAGACCAGATTTTTAGTGTAACAATTTGCATCCCTGAAAAAAAACGAACTACATGAAAATTAAGACACTTATCATCGATGACGAACAACCCGCCCGCGACCTGATCAAACATTATCTGAAACAGTATCCGGAAATCGGGATTTGTGGAGAATTCCAGGATGGTTTTTCGGGTGCAAAAGCAATTCAGGAGATGAAACCGGACCTTGTTTTTCTCGATGTGCAAATGCCAAAGTTAACCGGTTTTGAACTGTTGGAACTGCTTGAAGATCCTCCACTGATCATTTTTTCCACTGCGTTCGATCAGTTTGCTATCCGGGCATTTGAAATGAGTGCGGTGGATTATCTCCTAAAACCTTACTCCAGCGACCGCTTCGGTCAGGCAGTTCAGAAGGTTATGGCCAAATTACAAGAGAAGCCGACAAAGGAAACAAATGTTCAAGCGGTTCTTTCTGCCATGGAAGAAAAACCGGAACTTCTTCAACGCATCGCGGTAAAAAACAGACATAAAATTGATGTGATTCCTGTTTCAGAAATTCAATTTGTTGAGGCTGCAGATGATTACGTAATGATCCATACAGCGGATAAGAATGTACTAAAGGAAAAAACCATGAAGTACATGGAAACGCATCTGGATCCTGAACAGTTTATCCGGATTCACCGTTCTTATATCGTTCATGTGAACTTCATCGCAAGGCTTGAGCTTTATGAGAAAGAAAGTTATGTTGTCGTCCTGAAAAATGGGAAAATTCTGAAAGCCAGCCTGACAGGATATAAGGTTCTTAAACAAATGCTCAAGCTGTAGTCATCTGTTTTATGAATTTTCAATTAACTCTGGGGTTGTCAGTAACGGTATGAGATTCCAGGATTCAATTTATTTCCAGGTAAAATTACAATTCTGTGCCATCAGAAAATTTCCTGCAGCTGGAAATAGAATCCTTTTGACCCATCTGCGATAGCATAATCGATGGAGATATTTGTCCGGTCCTCTTTGTTAACCATTATCCTGAGGCCTATTCCTCCTGCAGGTTTCACAAATCCAAACAAGGGCACATGCTGATCCCGATCGGATGCAGTAGTGAAATTCACAAAAACCACACCTCCCAAAATCTGGGAACACTGAGAAATCGGAAACCGGTATTCCACTTCCCCATAAGCGAAATCCTGTCCACGCCAATGACCTTGCTCATATCCTCTTCCGGAGGAATTCATCTGATCAAAAGCATTTGACATCAAATCCAGGTAAGGAATTTTTCCACTGAGCTGAAAACTCCCGTAGGTCCAGAAAGCAATCAGGTGGCGGGGAAGTCTTTTAGAAAGACTGACATATGTGCGGAATTCCGACCATAGTGTGGAACCATTTTCATCACTCCCAAGCCAGGTAAAATTTGTACGGTAATTTACATTTACATAGACACCTTTATATGAATTGACGATATTATCACGGGTATCATAAACAAAGTTGGCACTTATTCCTGAAGAGATATACCTGTTGTTGTTGAATTCATATTTCTTGCAATAAGAATAATGCGGCGTTGTATAAAGAAAACTACTGTCGCTGCGAAGATTTTCGTCTTTAATAGAAAAATGATAGTCGAGATGATATCCTAAACCCGCATATAAACTCGGGGAGAGTTTGCGCGAGAAGATTTCATGAAACTTAAACCAGTTATACTTCATGGCGTATTTGCCATTCAGATTACTGTCAACTCTGGTTTCAGGCGGATCTGAGGGCAAAGGTATGAAGTGTTGATTGCTGGAACCTAAACCGTAAGTCGGTTGCTGAAATAAATACAGGCGCCAATCACCCTGAAGAAACCACAAATTTCGATAGGTATAAATGTTGGTTCGAAATTGCACAACCAATTGCTTCTCTGTCGTATAATAGGCTTGCAGCATCCCAGCCGACAATTTGGTGTTTGTGCCAATACTTGTTTTCAGGGTCCAGGCAGCTCCTGCACCAAACTGGAGACCTGTTGCGGGAGTATAACCAAGGAAAGGAATAACTATAATATTGAACCGTTTTTCCTCATTTTGATTAATAAGAAGAGGCTTTTTCAAAATAAGCTCCAGGATATCCCTGGGTTGACAATTTTTTTTGAGTTTGACAGTATCCTGTTCCCGGCCATCCTTATCAGCAGAATCCTGGGCAAGAAGATTAATTCCCAGAAAAAGAAATGTAATTAACAGAAATCCGGAAAGGGGTTTTTGCATAAGATTTATCAATGCTTATTTCAAAGTATGGATCTTAACAAAGTTCGTTCCCCCGGCTTGATGAGCTGGTACTCCTCCAAGAAAAAGGATTTTATCTCCTGTTTTGGCAAAATTACGAGTTAATAGAATCGATTCTGAAAGCGCCACCATCTCTTCAAATGAATCCGGATGTTCGTCTATCAGGAAAGGTTTAATTCCCCAAAGCAGGTTCAATGCATGGAATACATTCTCATGTGTGGTTAGCGCAAAAACCGGTGATTTCGGCCGGTCAGCGGCAATGAATTGTGCACTTCTTCCACTGGTTGTAATTACTACAATGCAAGCAGGATCAACTATACTTTCCATCAGGCTAACGGCGTGACTAAGCGCAAGAATATCGGAATGGCCTGAAGGAGGATAGGTTTTGAATTCAATTTTTTCTTCCACATCCTTAGCAATCCGGTCCATCATTTCAACAGCTTTTACCGGGAAATTGCCCATTGCAGTCTCACCGGAAAGCATAATTGCATCAGTTCCGTCAATGATGGCATTTGCAACATCACTTGCTTCAGCACGCGTGGGCCGTGGTTCCTGGATCATACTTTCCAGCATTTGGGTGGCAGTTATCACGGGTTTACCTTTTCTGTTGCAAAGTTCAATGATTCGCTTCTGGAGCATCGGGACTTTCTCAGGATTTAATTCAACGCCAAGGTCGCCGCGGGCTACCATAATTCCATGAACCTCATCCACGATTTCATCGAGATGATCAATGGCTTGGGGCTTTTCGATTTTTGCAATGACAGGTTTGGGTTTCCCGTGATCGGATAGAAATTTCTTCAAAACTCTGACATCTTCGGCGCTTCTTACAAAACTAAGTGAAATCCAGTCCACATCCTGCGACAGTCCGAACTCCAGGTCTTTCATGTCCTTTTCAGTCATAGATGGCAATCTCAGGTTCAGGTTTGGGAAATTCACCCCTTTTCTGCTTTTCAATTCTCCACCTTCAATAACCTTGCACATTACCTGATCTTCTGTTATCTTTTCTACCTGAAGTTCAAAAAGGCCATCCGCTAATAAGACTTGCATTCCCGGTTTTGCTTCCTCAGCAACATAATGATAGTCGATCGGGATAAATGAAGGTTCTCCTTTATAGGATTGCTCCGGAACAAGTGTAACAATATCACGAGGGTTGAGCACTATCATTTCGCCAGGTAATTTTCCTACGCGGATTTTTGGACCCTGGAGATCCTGCATGATGGTGACAGGCATATCCAGTTCATCTGAAATTGAACGAAGATGATGAATTACTTTCTCATGGTCTGCGTAATTTCCATGAGAAAAATTGAGTCTTGCAACATCCATTCCTGCCTGGATTAATTGCCGTATCATTTCGGGCGAACTGCTTGCCGGCCCGATCGTGGCGACGATCTTGGTTCTGCGTATGCGGTTTTGCATATGTCATTGAATTTAAAAATGAATTTGATCTCGTACTTTCCAGGGTGTTTATGTTGTAATTCTTTCCTCCATTTTAGGAAATTGGATCTCATTACTAATGATGAAACTTGATCCTGAATTCCTGTTTTTAATTATTTCACGAAGTTACACGAAGGTATCATGAAGTTACACGAAGAAAAGCAATTTTAACTTCGTGGATCTTCGTGTGATAAAAATCATTCTGATCGAGCTCTATAATTCAATAACCTCTCCATATTCCGGCAATGTTGCCTGTATTCCGTATCGTTTGGCAATAATCTCCGCCAAGGGTTTCCTGCCTTTATCTTCTCCGTGTGACAGTACCAGCCTGGGTTTTGAACCGGCTATAGCATCAAACCATCGCAACAGGTCGCTCTGACCGGCATGAGCGCTAAGCCCACCCAAAAGATGAATATGCGCATTGACTGCAATCTTCTCCCCAAAGATGGTAACCTGTTTTGCACCCTCAACAAGGCGTCTGCCGAGTGTTCCTTCGGCCTGATAACCCACAATGATGACGGAGGTTTCCGGTTTCCAGAGGTTGTGCCGCAGATGGTGTAAAATCCGTCCTGCGTTACACATGCCTGCTCCGGCAAGGATCATGCATGTACCTTCCACATAATTGAGCGCCCTTGATTCATCAGCAGTAGTTGAATACTGGAGATGGCTAAGGTCTTCCTTCAATTCTCCGGAATTAAGAAGTTCCAGCGCTTCATCGTCATACAATTCCGGGTGTTTTTCATAGATCTTTGTGGCCTCTATGGCCATTGGACTATCAACATACACAGGAAAATGCGGAACATTGCCTTTGTGGATTGCAGCAGCAAGATAATAAAGCAACTGTTGTGTTCTGCCAACTGCAAAAGCCGGGATCAGGATCTTCCCTTTTGATTGTATTGCTTGACGGATCACCGCCTCGCCTTCAGTCAATGTATCCCTGAGCGAACGATGATCGCGGTCGCCATAAGTGGATTCCATAAAAACAAGATCAGCGGCTGTAAAGAGTACAGGATCTTTTAAAATCGCCATACCTTGTGGCCCCAAATCTCCTGAAAAAATGATGACCTTTTTTCTTCCATCTTCTTCAACAGTAACCTCAATGCTTACAGAACCAAGAATATGACCGGCTTCAACAGCACGAACTGAGATGCTTTTTGCAATCTGGAAAGTCTCAGCATAGGGGATAGGCTTAAGTTGTGCAAGGATCTGCTCCACATCCTGCTTTGAATAAAGTGTGGAAAGAGGTGATTTTCCTTCTCTTGATCTCTTCCGGTTTGTGCGCTCCATATCAAGTGTCTGCACTTTCAACGAATCATGAAGAATGAGTGTAGTCATGTCAATTGTCGCCGGAGTGCAATACACCGGGTTCCTGTAGCCTTTCTGCGGCAGCAATGGCAACCGTCCGGTATGATCCAAATGGGCATGGGTAAGCACTACTGCATCAAGTTTTGCAATTTCAATTGGAGGGATGGTGCGGTTCCTGCTGTCGGCTTCTTTTCCACCCTGGAATACGCCAAAATCAATCAGGATACTGGCGAATTGTGTCTGAATATAATAAGCAGAACCGGTTACACTTCCTGCCGCGCCAAACAAAGTAATTTTCATATAGAATGATTTGTCGTTAAAATTACAAAATTCAAAGAACTAAGAGACTGTTTAAAATTTTGATATTTTTCTATCTATTATTGCCCTCAGGCCGGGCGGCCTCGTCGCCACAACGCAGCTGCGACTTCATCTATCTCACTTCGTGAGATTTCCGGCTTCGCCGGAACCGAAGACGTCGAAGGCTGCTTATCTGGCGACTGTTATTCTTTTTGATTATCGTCTTTCCCATAGCTTCTCGACTGACTTATCAAGGATTGTAAAAGATCCGCCTTTTGAAATTCATGTAAAGAAAATCGAGGAATGAGCG
>CAIWTA010000068.1 GCA_903915465.1 uncultured Bacteroidales bacterium
TAAGTTCCTCTCAGGATAGCCCCTGCCTGGCTCTCACCATCTATCGTGAGTGATTTGTTCAAATTTACGTCTTCGTTGTATGTACCGTTAGCAACATTAACCGTCCAGCCCGTAACTCCTGCAGCATCAACACCACGCTGAATCATCGGCGTTGAATTTGATGCAACAAAACTGCTGACCGTTACATAATCGTTAAGGGCATTTACGGTTACAAAGCCAAGCGTGGAAAGATCAATCTTATGGTCTATCTTATCTTCCGTAGCGAAAAGTGTTGCAAGTGACATACCTGAACCCAACTGACTGTTAAATTTTACGGCGGTTGCATCAATATCATTAGCATTGTCGATCAGCTGAATGTATTTGCTGGTTTGGCTGTTCAATGCAAGATTTCCAACAGGGGAAATTACTTTGGCGCCGCTGCCTTCAACAACTAACCCATTTGCGCCACCGGTGATGGTCACATCAGTGCCAATTGCGATTTGCACATTCCCATGTGTACTGCTGGGGTGGTCATGTAAGCGTATTCCGGTTCCTGTTGCCAAAGGAGATATACTGATATTGCTTAAAGTAGCATGAGCTCCATCGCCTCCATTACTATTAAAATACCCTTCCCAATTGTTTGCAAAAACTCCATTGGTTACGTTAAAAACTGAACCGCCGCTGATCAGGGCAGTACTGGTTGATGCCACATTCCATATCTGATATCCATGTGTGGGGATTGTCATTCCTGCACCATTAATGGTATTGCCTGTGCATGTCCAGGGTACAGAAAGTGAGGCGAGTAATATTCCGTCCCAGTAGCTGGTTTCATGGGAATCAGCCAATGCTGTGAGTGTATTGTTTGATAAGGTATATGGAGAAGTACTGCTATAGTGAAGATTGTGGAAGATGCCACGACGACGAGACTGGATAGTATTGTTGTCCATCACTTGATATGTATCAGTTCCGGGATTTGACCGACTGAAGTTTCCTGTTTGTATCCCTAAACGAACATTCGTCATACAGTTGTTGGTTACAGCTGCATATTGATTATTGTACAAAAGAACACCACCGCCCCAGGCGTTAATATTCCAATTGGGATCAGTATTAGGATCGTTATACGTTCCTAAATTCTGAAACTTATTATTATTAATACTGTGATTACTTGTAGCAGGCGCACTGTAAGAGCCACCAAATAATGTCACTCCAAAATATGCCAGGTTTTGGAAGATGTTATTTTCAACTGTCAGGCTATTTACATTATCAACATAAACAGTAACACCTTCGGCAGCATTCATATCACTTCCTATGGAATTTGTTACACCACTGGTAAGAAGTGTATTATCGCCATCAATAGTGAATCCCTTTATAGAAACATTTGAAACTGTAACATGAAATATCTCACCAGATTCAACTGCGTTGGTTGCAGGTACCACAATGGCTTCACCTGTACCGCGCGAAAGGTCACAACCAACAACAATGGCTTTTGGCCCCAGTATAGTCAGAGATTTATTAACAATGACATTTTCCGGGTAAATTCCGGCAGCCACAGTAATGACATCTTGGTCACCTACTTCATTATTCGTTGCAGGATCGTCAATAGCTGCCTGAATGGTGCAGTATTCGCGTGAAGTAGTGGTGTTTTTTACAGGCCTTACAGGAATTGTCCAGGAGGGAGTAAGGTCAACAAAGTTGCTGGTGTAAACCGGAGTTCCGCCAAGTCCTGCATATTCGCAATCTCCTGACACTGTGCTCCAGGTTAAGTTCGTTGTTGCCCCCGAAAAAGGTGTAAGTAAGGTAAAATGCAAAGTAAATAAAACAGCATCAGTACCAAGGGTCATCCCATCGCCATAATAACTAAGGATGAATTTTCCAGGAATAAGTCCATTTGTACTTGCTAAAGGCACACTGTTAAGCGTAACACTTTGGTAAGAAAAAACTGCGGGGTCATAATTCAACACCAGTGAAATGGCACCAACTTCTGTAAAATTCTTAACCTTTACCTGTACATCATAGAGACCACATAACGAACCTGGTGTTAAAGTTGGTGTCTGAATTGTTGTGGCCGGGATTGGATTTACTGTTACATTATATATTGTTGGTGCGGCTGCAGTGCATCCATTACTATTGGTATAACTTACCCTTACAGTTTGAGCTCCGGCAGTATTCCACGTTACAGTAACACTATTGTCTGTTGACGTTCCTCCTGCTGTTTTTGTGCCGCCCGACGATACGGTCCAGACATAATTGCTCATTCCAGCTTCTGTAGCATAGATATTGCCTGTGGAGCTCTCAAGCAAAGAAGACGGTCCTGTGATTGTCGGCACAGGTAATGGGTTCGATGATACCGTTGTGCTTGCTGTAGCAGTACATCCGTTCAAATCGGTAACTGTCACCGTATATGTTGCGGCAATCAGCCCGGTGATAGTCGCAGTTGTACCGACAGTTGTTGCGCTTCTCTTCCATAAATAAGTATAAGAACCAGAGCCACCACTTGTGATTGAAACCGATGCCGTGCCGGTGCTTAATGATCCGCATGTGTTTGTAGAAGTAGCTGATATTGTAGCACAAGATGTTATACAAGCAGCTGATGGCTGGAAACCGGGTGCTACCAAATCCCCGTCGATTCCACATGTTAACCATGGTACACGGTTTACAGTACCGGTAAATTTCGAAGTTGATGGTGATGTTGTGCCCCACCAGTTATAGATCGCGCTAACTGCGGTTCCACTACGATTTATATATTTTCCATAGGAGCCAGGGAAGCTATTGGAGTAAATCGTATAAGCACCATCGCCTCTCATTCTCAATGCGTCGTATCCGCTAGTTGTTGTCCCGCTGAATACATTACCTGTTATTGTGTTTATTCCTGAACAATCCAATGTTACCAAATCATTTCCATAAATTCCTGACCCTGCAGTACCTGATATTGTATTATTGGTAAAAGTGAAGTTCCTTGTATTTGAAGCACCTGTAACGCCGCCAAAGAAAACCAGGTTGTCCCACTTATTTGAGGAAGAATAAGTTCCAAGAAGTGTTGTACCGTTAATCACATTGGCGTTGATTATAATGTTGTTTTGGTCAGCATTATATTCACCAAGCATAGCTCCCTCCCCATTGGCTGTAATGATGTTGCCTTCTATCGTGATGTTGGCTTGTGTTGCCTGGAGATATACTGCAGCTCTGTCGATAGAGGGATCATCATAACCTATGATCGTGAAACCATGGCCAATCGAACCGATTCTAACGCCATTCCTCCCAGAGAGTAGGTAAACAGTACCTTGTCCACCACCAGAATAACTTCCAACAATAGTAGTTAATTCAGCGCCGCTGGTTGAAATCAGGGTAATGTTTTTGTCTATTGTAACATTACCGGCATAGGATCCTGCTGCCACTTCAATGATGTCGCCATTCACAGAAGCTGTAACGGCTGCCTGGATCGTAGCGTATGGAACTGGCACATAACGCGTTGTTTGCGCCCAAACACTCAGCGTTGCAAAAAGCGCCGCACTGATAAAAAGTAGTACTCTTTTCATGATCATTTGTTTTTGGTTAGTAATTAATTAGTTTTTAATTCATAATTTATAATTCACAATTCAGATACCCCGTTGCTTGTTGCGGGGTTGTTCATTTCCGGGGTGGGGAAAAATAATATCAATTATTTAGAGTCAAAAGGTGAAGGGATCGAAGAAGTCTACATAGTATCAGAGAGTTATAGAGTAGGAACATACTGTAAGCAAATACCGCGCCACGGCCATATGTGGCTGATACAAAGAAATATACGCGATTTGCTATAGGGAAAGCACTTGTTTCTATGGGTTAAATCCGGACATACAATCAATAATGGTTATTCGGAGTCTGGTTTTTTTACTGAATATCAATAGTATAAAAACGTGTATTAGAATCGGACGTACATCCGAATATGGTCACATAACAAAGGCCTGTTTTTCCATTATATATTTTAAATATTTGCCTGATAAACAGGTAAATAAAATTTGAAAAAGCATGTGATTTGGTGAGGTTTTCCCAGATTCCGGAGATGAGGCTAAATGTGAAAATTTGACCTTTTTCTTGGGTAATTCTTATTTTGATGTACCGGAACGGGCAAGATTATTGGTGCCAGCGAGCCACGGCAGAAAACCATGGATACCTCAGAGAGAAACTGAGGCATATCAATGAAGTTTAATACAGGATAATTGGTTGTGTGGTTTTCCTATTTGCAGAGATATTGAAAATCAGATGTGACTGCGTTGTGCTGCCGGGGCATTTAATTATAACAATATTTACTTGCTTATCTGTTTTCCGAGCAAATGAATCTTAGCCTGCATATCAGGAGTCAATTGTTTGACAAGTTCTGCATTGTACGAACAAGAAGGTCCATATTGTTTCGTAACGTTGAATATTTGTTGGGCTGCGACAGCATAAGAACGTGATAACGCAGGCAAAGAGCCGTCGCGAATTATGGGATCAACATCGGTGGTAAAGATTGAAATATTATTGTCGCTGTTGCGTACGATTTCGAACATGCGGAATTGCTGGGGCAAATCCCTTAACGATGTAGTTTCAACCTCCCAGAAACCGCATTCCGGATGGGTGGCATCAGGCGATGGCATGGGGGTAATTGTATTAAGATGGCGATGTCCCGACATCCACAGGATGAAATTCGGATATTTATGAAGATTGGCAATAAGCGTATCTTCGGATACAGGAGCGGTGGGGTTCCAACCCGCAGCATCGCCCGAAGGCAGTACACCTATCGGTATGTGCGCAGAAATGATCATAAGTTTACCCTCCTTCTGACCTTTATCAAGTTCTCCAATAAGCCAGTTATAACGGTTCATGTCAAGAGAACTATGCCCATAAAAGTTATTGTTGGGATCGTCGTTGCTTTGAGTATCGTCGAGCACAATGACCTTGACAGGTATGCCGGTCTTCGGTTCGAATGTATAACAGGCGAATCCTGTAGTCACGTTTGATTGACTAAATCCATGTCCGACAGGATTTGAAGTTGTGTTAAAAAATTCGCTCATCCATTCTTCTCTGAAAAGTGAATGACGGTCAGGGTCGGCTGCACGTACCTTAGGAGGTGTAGAGAAAATATCTGTAGGTCCTACGCCGATGATGGTACCATAACGTGTACTTCCATCGATTGACCCGATATAGAACCCACGACTATCAAAGGGCTGAGGGGCAAATTGGTCATTAACTAATATATTGTCCAGGTTGAGTATCTCCTCATGGGTATAGGTATATCTGGCGTAATCGTTCGGAGAGAGCAAACCCGTCCAGAAATGGTCGTGATTCCCGAGTGTCTGATACCAGGGGATCGACTTATCAAGCCCTACCGCCTGGAATGGGTCCTGATAATCATTATCAGGTCCGGGGATAGGATCATCTTTAATACCGGAATCGGGGTTAATATACTTACCGTCAAGAATGTCGATATACCATCTTAGTTCGTTGTACTGCGTGTTGTTGCAAACATCACCTATAGAGATACCGAAATCAAACGGTTTTCCCTTGTGCAGTGTGTTTATCGTCCGGACAGCAGCATCGAGAACCTGGGTTGTCAATAGGCAAACGGGTGAATATCCCCCGATAAGCCCCCCTTTGTAACCAAAAAATATAGCCGAAGCCGGAGTTTCTTCATCGGTAATGTGGATGTCGGTAATGGCAAAGAAATTCAAAAGATTTGCAGCTTTTGTTACCGGTGTGCTATTATATGATGGTGACATAATATCCAGCCTTTTTTGATAACCAAGCCCCGGGCCGTAGTGCCAAACGCCATAACCCGGGAAACTGGAAAATTTGGAAATCTCATAAGGATATAGCACAGGCCAAGAAGAAACCGTAGCAGGAATGACGGTTCTGTCAAGTGTTGTATAAACTTTCGAGACTATCGGGTCGTAAATGGAATCACTTTTCCTACAACTATTCGTAATAATCAATACCAATCCCATTGCTATGAATGGATAAATCCAGATTTTGATTTTCGTTTTCATGTAAAATGAACTTCATCGTTTTATAAATTTCCTTATCGCAATTCCTTTGTCAGTCTTAACTTTTATGATATACACCCCTTTTGATAAATTAACTAAATCAATTGTCGTCTTTAATCCTACGTTATTGATGGTTTTAATAATTTGTCCTTCAATAGATAAAATTTCCAGTTTGGCATTTTGGTTGCATTCAATGGTAAGCTTATCTGTTGCGGGGTTTGGAAAAACAGACATATTCAACGCATTGTTTAACTCATTAACACTATAAATCGTATTGCAGCTTCGCATCGGACGACTTACCGTTACAAATGCCGGATCAACTGTTATGATCCTGTAGGAACGGTTAAACGCGGCAGCAGTTTGAACATAGCGGGTGCCGTTGGGCCAGTTTTCACTTATCGTATCTCCCTTTCTGTCAGCCACCACATTTTGATGTTCATGCCCGTTGAGCACAACATCCACCTGATTTGAATCGCAGATATTCAGAAAGGTGGTTCGGTTATTCAGGATCGAGTTTTGAGCCGTATCTGAGACTCCACCGGTATAAGGAGAACCGTCTGAGTTTGTTCCGATGGCATTAACAGCAGGATGATGCATAACAATAATTTTCCTCTTGTTGCTGCTCAGGCTGAGAATGTTTCTGAGCCAACTGCATTGCTCATTTGAAAGTCCGGTTCCTTTGACCAATGCCGGGTTGGGAGGCACTCCAAAGGTAGGAGTGTCGTGGCCAGATCGAAGGAACACAATCACTGCAATATTGGTTGTGATTACATAATCCGTATCTGGTGTCAGATATTTGGTGTAATAAGTAAGTGTATCATTTGATATTGGGGTCCCGTTTGTTTCGAAGCCTGACCAATATTCATGATTTCCTGGGACGAAATAAATAGGAATTGTTTGGGCTGAATCAATAAAATATGCACCAATTCCGGGATTCGAAAGAGTTGGAGGAAACAAATACTGCGTTAGTATAGGATACATGCCATGAGGCGGGACATTGCCAATATCGGAAATATCACCGCTTGCTATAACAAAAGCGGGTTTTGGATGAAGGGTGTCAAATTCTTTTATTGCGCATTGGAAGTATTGTGCATTGAGGTCACTGTCTGGGGTCAGAGTGTCGGAAATGTGCAGGTCGGAAACAGCAACAAAAGTGAACTGAGCGAAGGAGCTCAAAGCTGCAGCACAAACAATGATGAATAGAACAATTCCTTTTTTCATGATCTTAAATTATTGTCGTTTTTATATGAATTTTGGTATTCTGTTAGCGGAATTTTCCATGAGATTGAAATAATAAAACGGGATAACGGGGGTCGTAAAGTTAGTTAATATCACGAAATTACATGAAGGTGTTTTATTTTTTTCCGATAACGGGCAAACATGGACTTCCCAGGACGCCGGAGGGCATCTCAAAAGTCGACTTTCAACTTTCAGACTTTCGACTTTAGACTTTCGACTTTAGACTTTAGACTTTCATCTCAGAACCTTAATTTCAGACTAACAAACAACTCTCTTCCCGGAGCGGGTTGATAACTGTTATAATCAGGTCCGTTGTTGGGTTCCGTGAAACCAAAATAATGCTCATCAAAAAGATTTTTCCCAAATAAACTGAGTTCACCGTCAACATCCCACAACTTAAAATTGTAACTTAAATTAGCGCCATAGGTGTTAAAACCTTTAACCCATGAATTCCGTTTAATACCGTTTTCGGTATATTGTTGATAGATCGAATCATCGGTCTGGATGTACCATTTTGATTGATATTGAGTATTAAGCGTTAAAGTAAAATGCTTCAGGAATTTGAAGGCGACTTCCGCAGTCAGCATATGTTCCGGGCATTGCGGTATCCAATGTCCCTTGATGCTGTCGGGAGTAGTGTACTGGAAATGGGAATAAGTATAAGCCACATCAAGCGTGATAAAATCAACAGGAGAGTACGACAAAAATGTTTCCAGCCCATACCGATTGCTGGCACCGATGTTGCCAAAGAAAGCCGTATTATTTCCACGTCCGGGAATGCTGTAACGATAGAATTCATCTTTGGAATTGATCATGAATCCGTTAATGTTATAATAAAAACTTTTTCCTACATCACCTCTGATTCCCAATTCTCCCCCCTGTGAAAATGAAGGTTTTATCGTAGAATTGAAACCGCCCCAATGTGCAGGATTATTGTATAACTCATCTTCTGTTGGAACCAAAAATCCTGTTCCATAGTTGGCATAGATATTGAGAAACTTTGCAGCATCATAAACTATACCGATACGAAACGATGTATTATCAAAAGTCCTGTTCCCTGAGGATTGTACGATAGAATCGGGTAGAGGTATGTTGTTGATTAATTGGTTATAGACATTATCATAACGAAGGTTGACCGTTGCAAATAGTTTTTTCGCAATGTCGAGTTTGTCAATTAAGAAGATACCATAACCTCTTTGTTTAATAATTTGATTTATCAGCAATATGTTGGTATCAAGGCATGATTCTCCAAAATGGGTATCTACCCTGTTTGGGTCTTTATTTACTGCAAACTGATGCTCGGTCATTGTTTTCGAAGTATAATCACCCCCGATACTAAAATGATTCATAAGGTTTTCTTTACCTGCATGCCAGTCGTATTGTGCAGAGAAACCCGAATTGATGAAAGGTTTATAGTCATCGCCATTATTGGAAGTTTCTCTGTAGTTATTCATTCTCATGTATGCCTTTAACTGGATATCCTGGCTTTTGCAGAAGTCGAACTTCCCGATCAGAGCGCCAGTGAGTCTTTGCGTCTTATGAAACTCATTGTACGGGACAGCATCAGTATTTGCAGCTCTTGGGCCAACGGTATCGTAACGACCTAAATTAATCCCTTCTGAGTTCTGGTTAAAATAGCTCGTATAGGAAAGTAACTGCGTAATTTTAATTTTGGAGGAAGGAGTCCAGTTAATTTTTTCATTGAAAATATCTCCCATAAAGGCTTGGTGTTCGCGATAACCATTTCCCTGCGTATGAGAATAGGATACCCTGTAGTTGATGTTCCCCTGGGTGCCATCAACCTGCCCTAAGACTTTCCAGAAGCCGTATGAACCGGCAGTAGCAGAAAACAAACCATTGACAGGTTTTTTTCCGCCATCCATTGTATTGATATTAACTACACCTCCTGTGGAGCCTGCTCCATACATGGAGGCAGCAAGACCTTTTACAACTTCGACATTTTTCACGGTTGCCCAGTCTACATCAAATAGATCGGGAGCAAATCCGCCCGGATCGTTGATAGAGATGCCATCTATTAGAACGCCAACTCCCCTGAACCCGCTCTCAGTCAGAACGCCTTGTCCGCGAATGTATAAGTGAACCCTTGATCCACCGGTTCCATTGTCAATCCTTACACCGGGGACGAGCCGTAAGGCCTCATCGGTTGCGATGGTTTTCGACATTACATTCAATTGATCTGCCGTGACAATTGAAATAGATGCAGGTTGTTCTTTTAACGGAACTTTCGTTCTGGTAGCAGAAACAACAACTTCATTAAGGTTTTTTACATTCAGTGTATCGAACCATGGTATATTTTGATTGCCTTTTTCCTGCGCCATGGATGTCATGGAAAACAGGGTTAATATGATGATTATAAAATAGTATTTTGGTTTCATTGATTTTAGTTTTTAGGGGTATGAATTTTTTTACTACAATAGCCACAATAGGTCACAAAAGTGTAATCTGATGTGCTATATGTGCCTGATGTTGTTAATTTTTATAATGATTCAAATACGAATCGTTGTGAAGATCAGGTGGACCTTGGAGGGGGAGAAGCAGGTGGAAGGATGATGGAATTCAAGTGCTTAGCAGGAATAAAAAAAATGACCTGTGAGGAATTTTCAGGTGATTGAATTAAAAATAATTTAAGAAGGGCTTGCTTGATCAACAGGTTGTGCATAGCCTGGTTATTCTTTGTTCTTTCCGGGGAATTCATCCCGGTAAATAGATTACGAAATTGATCGTGCCTGGCAATCAACAGTTCTTCGTTTTTATCATTGATGCAATTGAAGACAACTGTTGTTCCTGTAACTTCCATGGAAATCAAATCATACAATTTCCCCTTATACCGGAACTCTCCTTTTTCAGCCCATTTGAAATCAGGATTTGAAGACGGATTGGTAATGATCAGTTTTTCGTTATGATCCTTGAAATATCCCACACGGATAAGACTTCTCATTTCATTCCTAAGAACTCCCTGGTTGTAAGAAAAGATGAAATAATATCCGAAACTGTTAAGAAGGAATAATCCGACAAAAACGATAGAAACAATTTTTTTCACTATTTTATTTCCACTCATGCAAAGGTATAAATTCCGGTGGATAATGACCCTATTTAGCCACAACAACCTTTAAGCAAAGCTGCCCGTTTTCCCGGCCAATCACCAGTAAGTATTCACCAGGTGCCAGTTTCGGGAATCTGAAGAGTTTTTTGTAGATCCCTGCTACGAACACATCGGTATCAACAAATACCGGTATATTTAATGAATTCAGCATTTTCAGGTTTACCTTTTCAGGTTTGGGGGAAAATAGTTTCAGGGTAAATTCTCCATGATTCGGATTAGGGTAAATTTCTCCTGCGAAAGAATTGCCTTTTTCATTGATTCCGGTGCAGTTTTTAAATGTCAACTTTACTGAATCCATTGATGAACACTGGTATTTATTGGTTATCTGAAGGGTGAACCATTTGGAACCAACACCTTCTGTCAGTGATGTGTCGACAGAAATTTCCCGGGACTGAAAATCTCCGGGTTTCCATAGATAACTCACGCCTTCCATGGTGTCTGCCGCCAAATAAAAAACCTGACCGGCACAAAGAGTATCAGTTGGTTCGATAGTAATATGAGCCAATGGTATTCCTCCTATTGTCAATTGCAAACTACTCGTACAACAACCATTTGTTCCGATCCCTTTCAGGCGGAGTTTGGCCTTCCCGGTGATGATGTCATTTGTTCCGGCGGTATAGACTGTAGAAAGCAGTGTGTCATTGGTAAATGTTCCGTCTCCGTAAGTAGTCCAGCGTACAGAATCTGCAGAAGAGGCAATTCCATGAAGCTGGTAACCCTGACCGGCGCAGATTGTATCTGACGGACCGGCAAATACATTCGGCAATGGCGGTGGTGGAAACATGATATGGTCTATCCAGGCGGCATTAGCGCCATTCAATTGGAATATATCCGTAGCATAAATCCATTTAAATGTATGTGTTCCCGAAGCGACCGGAAACGCAACTCTTTGCCAGTCCATTTCCCCTGACCATTGATCCTGGAGGATATCATCAATGTAAAAACTGAGAAAGTCATATTCTGCTTCTGACGACACTTTCCTGAAGAAAGAAATGCTATCATCTGAACCGCAGGTATAACCCATATATAATTCGGTAGATTGATTGTCATAGATCCACCCTGACCGGGCGCTATACCGACCACTATAATGAATGGTGTCGATCGTCCATTGTTTATCCCCTCCAAAATTCCATGGAAATGTTGTAAACGTTTGAGATTCCCAATCTTCAAAAATACCACCAACACTTTCCGGGAAAGTTTGCCTGACATTGTAACGCCCTGTAACGGCATTTAATTTCAAGTCAACAATGGAGCCGGGACAGACGCCATTATCGACTTTCATCACAAATATTGCATTTCTGTTCTCTCCCGGATGGAGTGTGTCAAGAAAAACGGAATCGACAATAAAAGAGAGGTAGTCTGAACCTGAAGAAATCTTAACCGCGGTATTCAGGCAGTTGAAATCCCCCATATTTGATAAAGAAGTTGCAACCTGCACTGTTTCGCCCGGATCTAACTGGCTATTCCTGTTTCCGTCGAGGGTGTCTATTATGTTGATTCCATTGATTTTCAAACCGGGTGCATGAGCCTGGACAGTAAAATGACTCATCCATTGAGTGTCGACAGATTCCACTCTCACATTAAACCTTACTTTATTACCAGCCGGGATCGTGTCTGAGATTTTTAAAGAATATCCCATTGGCAGATTTTTCGATTCTCCAGGTTGGAAAAAACCATAATAACCTGTACTGTCAGTAATCCGGACATACGGTGACGGCGTTGAGAGATAGGCAGATATCAGACCAGCCGGCTGATCGCCGATGTTCACCAGTGTCAGATCCATGTATAGACTATCCCCATAATTCATATTCTGACTTGTCTGGTCAGAAATCGTGGTTAAATCATAGGAATTGAAAACGATACACGGCTGATTTGGTGCCGGCCCAAGATTGATCGGGGAAACATAGCTCATGGCCCTGCCCGAACGGTTGTCTGTCCAAAGGGGAGAAACGCTGCGATTCCGGGATGTGATCCCGAGATAATCTCCGAAATATCCTGTAGCCAGTCCTGGAATTGGTTGTGGCGTGAATGAAACATCACTGACTTTCATATCAGACCAGCTCTCCCCTTCATCATAGGAATAGGAAATCCAAGTTTCACAACTGGCAGAAGTCGTATTCCGGTCATCATAGTAAATTACACATAAATTTCCGTTAACCTGATCGCAGGTAATCCACGGCAGGAAATGTTGCTTCCCTTGTCCTGGTGGATCCTGGTTGACACGTACCGGCGCTGACCAGGTGTTGCCTTTATCATCAGATTTGATGAGATAAACATCAATATCCGACCCTGTATTTATTCCCGGGAACCCCATATTTGACCAAACCACATAGATGGTACCCCGGTAAGTACTGTTACTGTTGTCAACAGTCATGCATGGAAAAGAACTTACACGCATGTTCTTGCTGGTGCCTGTTGTGCGAATTCCTTTGGTATTATTAATGATTCTGACTCCCGGTGTATAGAGTATGCCGCCATCGATAGATTTTGAAAACCCATAAGCAACTTCATCTGAAGGCCATGAATCATAAATTGCCCAGACAGCGTAAACCTCTCCTTCAGGACCGGTTTGCAGGTTGACTCCCTGGTTGTGACTGCCGGCATTTACTGCTGCACTAATGCTCAAAGGATTAGACCAGGTTAAACCTTCATTTATGGAACGGGAAACTTCAATCTGATTCTCTTGCGGACTTAATTTTACAAGATTGGTCCAGGCTGAATAGAGATATCCTTTATACGCACTTGTTGTGGAGTTATCGATCCACAGGTGGTTTTTATCCAGAAGATCCATGGATCCTGAAGGAGTGATGATTTCGACATCGTGCCATATATGCCCATTATCGGTTGAATAAGCCACAGATTGGCCTAATCCGCTGTTAATCTTGCCTACATACCACCATCCATTCAATCCGATTGCTGTGGCTGGATCACCGGAATTTACAAGACCTGCGGCCTGAAGATTTCCGCTCCAGTTTTGACCTGAATTATCCGAATATAATGCATTTGCGCCAGATAACAGTACTGCTGAAGAACCATTCCAATCGGTGGAATTATTTGAATTCAGTAATATTTCCTCATTTTCAGGACTTACAAAGATGGAATTCTCACTCTGCGTGATATTCGTTTCATCAGTCAACGGAATATCAGGCGAATCCTGGGTGCGAACTCCATCACCGGTTACCAGACTTGTAGAATAAACTGCTTTGGGCACCGGGAGAATAGGGTTAGCTGTAGCATAACCCTTTCTGATCATTTCATTCCAGTAACCCAGGTTGTCGGCTTTTGTATTCACAATCCCTTTACCAGCCTTTGTCACATGCGGGGAATAATGAAAAAATTGTGAAAAACAAGTCTGGAAAAAACCCAGGTTTATGAAAAGGAGTAAGATCAGGACTGTTTTTTTCATCGGTAGCTATTTTCCAGCACTAACAAAGATACTGAAAATGAAGGAATCCGGAGGAAAAATAAATCTGAGATCTGAGATGTCAAAATCAATTCTCGGATCTCAGATCTCGATCTCGTGGAAAAAAAAACCACCAGAGAGTTATCCCTGATGGTTTTTGCAAGTAAAGGAAGAGAAAAGTTATTTTTGAATGATGATCTTTCGGATAATCATTCCGTTATCACCTTCAACTTTGATAGTATAAATTCCTTCAGACATTTTCGAGAAATCAACGGTCTTTGTAATCTTATCGGTAATCATCACATTGTTCTCGGTAAAGACAGAGGTTCCGATAGCATTGAAAATGTTAATATTAACCATACTATTTTTGCCCTTAAGTTCGATTGTAAACTTACCTGTTGTCGGGTTCGGGAATATCTCAATTCCAACACCACGAAGTTCAGAAATACCGAGGGTTGAGGTCACAGTAACCAATTGCTCCACAGAGATAACGCCATCTCCGCACGTGTTTTTACCTTGTACAGTGACAGCGGCTGGTCCCCTGAAAGCACTATTCCAGGTTATAGTACCGGTAAGATCTGTACCTGAAATAGTTCCTGCTGCAGGAGTAAGTACCCAATCATAGGTAACAGCATTTAAAGCGCCGGCAGTAGTGAATTCACTCGTTGGGTTCTTATAGCTGTCAACCGAAGCCGGACCCTGCGGTTGTGCAGATACAGCTGGTAATGGAGCGATGTTGATGGCCAAATCCTGTGAGAACGCGCTTTCGCCACAATCATTCACGCCTTTTACATGAATAGTAGCTGGCCCTGAGAAGGTTGCAGAACAATCCAGCGAAGCATTAACAGTATTGGAGGTTAAGGTACCAGCTTCTGCCGGAATGATTTCCCACGAATAGGATATTGCATATCCTGCACCAGTTGTTGCATATACATTGGAAGTTGAAGCCTGACAGATGGAAGCAGATCCTGTGGGAGTTGCTGGTGCTGTCGGAGCCATCAAAGAGATAACGGGTTTGGTTGTTTGATTTATGCATGTACCGTTGCTGGTAGTTTTCAGAATGACATCGAAGACTCCGGGATTAACATAAGTATGGGAAGGATTTTGTTCGAAAACAGTTGCTGAGCCATCACCAAAGTCCCATTCCCATGCCGTCATTGTACCCCCATTGGCATTGCTCATATCTGTGAATTGTGTGGCAATTCCTGGGCATACACTGGTTGCCTGGAAATCAGCCGTCGGTATGTTGTAAACATGAATGAAAGCAGTCTTTGTTGTGTCTTTCGAATTTGCGCCTTTGCTTACTAACAAAGTAACAGAAAAATCACCGGCAGTGTTGTAAACGATAGAGCCAGGATTCTGAACTGCAGAAGTAGCTGGTGTACCTCCCGGGAATGACCATTCCCATGAAGTCGGGCCACCAGTTGAGATGTCGGTAAAGCTGACAGATGATTCAACACAGATTTTCTCAGCATCTACTGCAAAATTGGCACCAAGAGCAGAAGAGACAACAAGCACTTTACTTGAGTAACGGAAAAAGTTTTGCTTGGTAACAGTAACCAGAATCTGGGTTCCGGCAACCTGTGGCGGAATCGTAAATTCAGTCGGCCCTACACCAGAACCTATACCAGTAGCAATGATCTCATTATTCACGGTCAGCGCAATGTCTGCACTGCTGTTTGCAGTGATCGAAAAAGTAGTAGCACCTTCAGGGATTTCCGAATCATGAGAAACTGTTAAATTCACTGGTTTTTCAGAGAAGAGTCTCAGGAAAGCATCTCCATGCATGTGGAAAAGGAAATAGGTAATTTGTTTGTTACTGGTGTTATAAGGCCAGTTTGATTGTTTCAGGAAATATTTTCCGGCAACCATGGCAAATGCCGGGAGTTCACCGCGTGATTCAGGATTGGTTCCATATGATGGCATAAAATCCGGCCACATGTTATCGTATATCCCCCAAACAAATGTGTCGTTCACAAAAGAGTAAGATACTTCAGAAGGAGCGATCACACCAAGTGCTCCTGCGTTGTGCCCGCCTTTGTATAGACGGATAAACCGCTCGGCAAGGCAATCGCCGCCAGAGTTATACTTGCCTGTGAGACAGTTGATGGACATAACAAACGGGAGTTTAGTGTTTGTCAAAAGATCAACATTAGAATTGCTGTATGCAGGTTCCCCCCAAAGTGTAACATCGCCATGATCACGGTGTTGTAAGATAAACGCGCCATCATTGATTGCTGCATTGATATCAACAGCACTACCACCGCTCCAGCAACAAGGCATTTGGTTTGGAGCAGAGGGGATATAGCCGGTTCCTGAAGGGCCAAAATAATTGACCACCTGGCTTGTATTTGTGGCAGATGACCAAATTGATCCAGGCGTTCCCTGATAAATTTCGTTAATCCTCACAGGATTTTTCCCCTTGGATTTGAAATACCCGCCAACGATCTCCGAACAAAGCTGGAACCAGCGCTCAGTCTGCCAGCCAAGTGCAGTGATCGGATGTTGGTAAAACGAAGTGTCTGTTGGCGGATTCCGCTCATAATTGAGGAATTTTGACACAAGAATGGTAAGCTGATCGTTATTATTTGCAACCAAGCGGGCAAAAATAATCTCAGCCATGTCATCTCCATTCACATCAGCATATTTATTGTCAGAAGGGAAAGTTTCCCCTTCATAGGTTACAATTGGTGCCATGATATTCTTGGTCTCATCGGTTCCGTAATCACCTAAGATCAGGACTGCATCGGGTTTGATAGTCCAGGTATTATACGCTTCATCAACCCAGTTTTCAATGGCGGTTGCTGTATTCCCGCCTATGTCTGAAACCTTAAAAACATGGGTGAGAATTCCCTGCTGATTGCGGAAATTTGCTATAGAATCAGCCCACCGCAGGAAATCCGGCCCGGTCGGTGTGATGATGACATATTGACATTCATCGGTACGTGACTTTTTACTCTGCGACTGTAATCTTTTATTGTAATCAATTACCGGCAAAGAAGCAGAATTTAAAATGGCATCATTGATGATTGGATCCCAGTTAGGACTACGGTAGGCATCATCACCAAAATGACCATTTCCACCGGTAAAAGTAATATCCACTTTAATATCCCTGTAAACGATCAAATCTTTAGTCACAGGATTGTACTGGAATGGAGTAATGCCAAGCATAACAACATCGACACCGCGAATTTTCTCAACTCCGGAAATTTGAATGGGGTTAGCAGGGTAAAAAGCGTTTGTTGAAAAAACCGATTGGTTTTTTACGTACCGTAACGGGCGATCATCGTTTTCGGGCGGAATATTCGGTGCAGGTGCCATCTCCACATTCGGAATTGTAACAGTTCGCTGTGATAAAATATTCAAATGTGGAACAGCTCCCTGCGGAATGGCAATATAACGTCCCTGGCCTGGTAAATTCGGCATTCCTTCATCATTAAAAAGCAAAGCGCCAGGTAACATGATTGTCTTTAACGTCTGTCCGTTGACCGGAAAATCTTCCAGAACAAACGATGGAACAGAATAAATGACCTGGACAGAAGTCGCCTTTGAGTCCTGCAGGTTAAAACCAGTTTTACCCCATGCATCGGGATAAGAAAAACTTTGTGCGGATGCGGCAAACACCAGACAAACAAAGGTAAACAGAAGATAACTTTTTTTCATGGTCAGATTATAAAAGGATTAGCTACGATAGGGTTTGTTCAACAAAAATAGTAAATATATCTCAGATAAAGAAACTTCAAAGTGTCTGATAATTTGTTATTTCAGGATTGTAAGTTTGCACGATTCACCGGAAATTTGTGTTTCAACCTTTAAAAGATAGATTCCTGGCGACAGATTTGGCAATTGAAGTGAAAATGTATGATCACCTCTTGTTTGTGAATGAAAATCAAATGAATGGGTGACTACTTGTCCAAACAGGTTCATGATTTTGATATGAACATCCGTGGAGGCCGGCAGCGAACAATTAACGAATACCTTTTCTTTCGTGGGATTAGGGTAAACCGAAAGAGAAACTCCCGGGTTGATCTTTTGTATTCCGACTTCAGGCTCATCCGTCCAAATGGATAATGCAGGATCTCCAAAAACATTACTGCAATAATGGCACCAGCGTTGTGCCCCAGGCTCAAACTCCCCCGGAACAGTTACCCATGGTGCTGTTTTTATTTTCGAAATCATATGTGTTGCACCAATATGTTTCTCCGGAAGGGTATCAGTATAAAGAGCGCCCACGAATTCCCGCTGTAAATGTTGCGAAGGGCCATCTGATGTTCCCTGGTCAAACCAGCCGTACCGGGAGTTGAAAACACCGGCGACAAGAAAATTCTCAATGGTAACACATTTCACTGCAATGCAGTCGTATTGATCAAAAGCGCCGCAATAACATCCCTGCGTGTAGAGGATTGTGTAATTGTGATCAGTTCCATTGACGTTAAAGAAATTCCCATTTGTTATATCACTTGTATTAAGACGTAGCATATAATTGGTACTGGCATGGCCAAGGTGATGAATAAAAGATTTTCCCTGGTTGATTTTTGCGATGAGAGAAGACGGATCCCACGTATTGACAGGTGAATCATACATCTTTTCAATGGAATTTGTGCTTTCCGGGATGCCATGGGTAAAATAACCGTAATCATTGTGATCATTCACCATTAAGTCAAGATAATCCCCGCCCCAGGTAGGAGTAGGATCACTTGTAAGGAATTCCCCTACCATGAATGGACGTTTCAGCTCTCCCAAAACAGGTTTGGACTGATAAGAAACAGTTTTATGCACCATTGCTGACAACTCTGGCCCACTGCTGAAAGGAAACCTGGCTACTGCAATGTCGGGAAGTAAATCCGGCTCGTCACCCACTTCCCCATAAATCTGGTTCCCGTTGGCATCGTAATTGCCGTCCAGACCCGAGTAATAAAGATCAGCAGGGATATCGGCGTCTGTATACCCGCCACCAGACTCAACGTAGCAATAGAAACCACGGAAGGGAACCAATTGAGCACCTCCACCCAGCAAGACATATTCTATTCCGTTGTTCTGATATTCCTGGATAATCGTGTTCCTGATCTTCTGCTGGTTGTCGATACCTGTGCCCTGACTGTATATAGATTCAGTAGTGATTACACGGGCTTCCATTCCAATAGAACTGTAATAATTGATCAGATCAGTGTATCCGCCCTGGAAAACTTCCGGAGTGATTATCATGAGCTGATAATTGCTCTGTTTTGAGGTTGGCTGTGGGTAGAGATCCATAAGTTCCGGGTTTTGTGCAAACTCTTTTACCCGGTGGCTGGCATTGGAAGCAAACGAAGTCAGGTTTTTTAGCGCATCTGAACATTTCCCGCTTGGCTGGGTTGTAATTCTTACAGTCACTTTCTGAAAATAAGAAACCTTCCCGGTAGACGGATTATACTGAACAGGTGTAAATGTTGACAAAGCAAAAGTATATCCGTTCAGAAATTGCGTAAGGAGCTGGCCGGCAGGATTGGAAGGATAATTAGCCTTCATGCTGTAAACCTTCTCGTTCTTTATAAAATCCGCAGAAAGCCCTTCAGAAACAGGCCGATAATGCTGTTGCGGATAAAGAATAAAAACGCCTTCTATTACAGCTTCACTTTCACCGATTATCTCGATCGTTTGAGCCACTTCTCCCGGTGGAAGCAGCAGTGAGACTGATTGATAAGGGAGCATAGGTTCCCCCGGGATTCCGCTCAGTAGCGTGTGATCAAACGAGATCGTAGCATAAGTGCCAAAATATTTTGTGGAACTGTTACTGAATGTATATGTTTTTTCTATTGTTCTGGCAAATAATGAAAACACACAAAGACAAAACGAAACCAGGAATATTGTTTTTTTCATGGGATGTAGCTTTTAAGATAGACAAAGATACGAAAAAAAGTTGTCTGCCAGAGGAAATGCTTCAAAAGGGATCCGCTAATAGACGAAAATTTTCCGAGATACTCTCTGATCTCCAGATTGCACGACCATAAAGTAAATACCTGGAGAAACGTCATTCAGTCTGATTTCTTTGACAAGCAGTCCGGTTATAGCAAATATATTTCCTGTATAAACGGTTTTGCCAAGCGGGCTGATGATGTTTATTTCCACATTTTCGCTATTCTTTGAATTCAATTCAAGCGTGAATAATCCATGATTCGGATTCGGATAAACCGATGCATTGAGGGTGCATGATAATTCAGGAATTCCAGTACAGTCTTCAAAAACAATTGTTATTGTATCGCTGTTGGAGCATCCATCAGTAGAAGTAGCTACCAATGAATAAGTATGAGATCCCAACCCAATAACCAGAGGATCTAAGGTTATCATTGCAGTTGTTGCCCCGCCCGGAGTCCACAGATAAGAGGCTCCATTAAGAATTGTGCCATTCAGCGTGATTTTCGTGGGTGAGCATACCGTATCTGATGGAATTGCTACAACATTAACGTACGGTGTCACAGAAATATAATTTGTTTTGACCTTTGTGTCGGTCTGGCCACCTGCAGTGACAATCATTGTAACATCATGAGGACCACATTCAGTATAGGAAACAACTGGATTTGCATCTGTTGACTGGTCGGGAGTTGCTCCGGGGAAAGACCATTGATAAGTTGTAGGAACAAACATAAACCCACCTTTTGAAAGGTTTGTAAACTGAACTGTACCGTTGGTTGTTACCTGTGTGGCATCAGCAACAAAATCTGCTGTAAGCGGAGTAACTGCATATTTGACTCCCTGGAAAGTTTGGTATTTATGTAAAGAGCCATAACCGGGATTTAGCGTATTTGGAATATCACCCTGACCGGCATCCATATCCTGAAGAAAAGCAACAAATTCACAATTCTCAAGATTCCATGTTGGATCCATCGTAAATGAAAGGTTGACAGTCTGGACATTTCCGCTGGTAAAGCTGACAGCTGTACCGTTTGCATCAGGAACCATTTTCCGGTTAACGAAATTTACTTCGGTAAGCCCCATCCAGTTCTTGGGGATATGCGATTCGGTGACGGCAAAGATAAGCCGTACGTTTGTTCCGGTAATTGTATTAAGTTTTGTGAGCGTAACCGTAACATCATAATTCAAACCTGTATGTGTTTCCAACATTTCTATTGTAAGCGGCGACTGCGAAGCTATTCTTGTTTGATAAAGGGGAAGGTATTCCGGGTACATGGTCTGATTTGGGTAACCCCCAACAATTCCCAACATTCCATCAAAAGTCGTGCTGGGAACTCCTGAGACATTGTACATCGTATTCCTTGCATTAGAAGTTGCTGTTGTGTAAGAATCTCCATTGTGGTTTTCTATGACCGCAACACTGCATCCGTTCTCAAGAAGATCGTCCACGCCCATTGCGGATCCCGGACAGTTTGGGCACCAGGTTCCTGTGGCAACTTCCACCACAACCATATTTCTGGGTGCATATTGCGCCGTACTAACTGTAACTGTCAGAAGCAGTACAATTGCGAGTAATGATTTTTTCATAGCTTGTATTTTTTGTAAAGTTGGAATGATTTATAATCTACAAAGTTAACTCATAATCATGTATGGAATTGACAAATGGAGGAAATTATATTTGTCCTTTTCTTTTACTGCTAAGTCCTTCCCTGATAGTAATTTTCAGGAACCAAGTTGAGTCAAAGCGAAAGAATATGCCCCGACTGAAACTGCAACCGAAGTTCCCAGCCGGGAGATGCCGATCCCGGTTTTTTTCCACGGATCGTAAAGCGCTTTTTTTTGACTGAAGGGCACAGGAATTTCCTCTGCAGAGATCTGTAAGAATTTCTCAAGGTGAGCGGGATCTTCCAGATTGTACGCATCGATTTCAAGCCGGCTTAGGGGGTGTCCGGCGACAGTATCAAAGGCTTGATTTATTTCCTCGACTACTTTTGGCAAAAACAACGGGGATGCACCGGAAAGGCCGCCACCGATCACAACCAGGCCATCAATCAGGGTAATGGCGTTGGCAATAGCATCTCCCAAAGCAATGGCAAATGCTTCAAATGCTTTGACCGCAGCGTCCCGGTTCCCTTTTTTCCCTCCCATACCGATTTCAAAAATTTCTTTCGGTTCCGGGCAACTTGCAAAATTAATTCCGGTATAATTGGCGTATTCCCTTTTAATTCCCCGGATACTCACACTTTCTTCCGCATCGAAGTTCCGGAATATCCGGTTGCGCGTACGATTGATCTCTCCCTGTGCAGAATTATCACCCAGGAATAAGGATCCACGACTCACTATACCACCGCCAAAACCCGTTCCCAATGTTACTCCCAGCAAGTTCCTGTAACGTTTTGGGTTTCCTGCATCCTCCAGTTTTCGGTTGATGTTTGGTAACAATCCGGAAATGGCTTCTCCGTATGCAAAAAGATCACCATCATTATTGATGAAAACCGGGATGCCGAATTTTTCTTCCAGCATGGGACCAAGGGCAACGCCACCTTTGAAAGCAGGAAGGTTCTGCAGATCACCGATGATCCCGTTCTCATAATCAGCCGGTCCGGGAAAGGCAAAACTGATCGCTGCCGGCTTCTCCGGCATCCTTGATTTTACTGTTTGAAACCCTTCTATAATCATCTGCAGAATAGTTTCAAGATCTTTATCCTGTACTTTTAGAATCACCGGTTCGAGGATTTCCTTTTCCGCCTGCATGGCCGAAAACACGAAGTTGGTTCCTCCGGCATCCAGCGTCATCACAATTCTTTCATCTTTATCATACCTCATAACGCATCATAATTATAGGATTGTTAAAATCATCCTGGAGAAAGTGAAAATCAAATTTACGACTTACATGATTTACGATTTACGATTATAATTTAAGTAAAACATGGTTTATCATTATTTCGGCATTGACAAAAAGCCATTCGTCAATCGTCAATCACCAACTTCATTCGTAACTCGTAAATCGTCCAATCGTAAATAGTAAAAGTCTCCAAGTGAAAAATGATTAGTTATCAATGTGCTTCCAGCCAGTTTTCGCCGGTACTCATTTCCATTTCTATGGGAACATCAAGATGAATGGCATTTTCCATTTTATCTTTCACAATTTCCATTACTTCTTCGGTTTCATTTTGGGGAACATCAAAGACCAATTCATCATGAACCTGCAGTATCATCTTGGTTTTCAAATTTCTTTTAATGAACTCCTCGTAAATGCCGATCATTGCGATTTTTATCATATCGGCTGCAGTGCCCTGAATTGGGGCGTTGATGGCATTTCTCTCAGCAGCTCCTCGTATTGTAGCATTTCCGCTGAGAATATCCCGCAAATACCGTCGTCTACCCATCATCGTCTCAACAAAACCATGTTCTCTTGCAAAAACAATGGTCTTCTCCATGAATTGCCTGATACCGGGATATTTTACGAAATATTGCTGAATGATTTCCGAAGCTTCTTTTTTCGGGATGTTCAGGCGTTCTGAGAGGCCGAAAGAAGAAATACCATAAATGATGCCAAAATTCACGGTCTTTGCGTTGCGCCGCATGTCTTTCGTCACATCTTCCGGTTTTATCCCATAAACTTTTGCAGCAGTCGCAGTATGTATATCGAGACCTGATTTGAAATCCCCTATCATTCCTGCATCCTGACTCATGTGTGCAATGATCCGGAGTTCAATCTGCGAATAATCGGCTGAAAGCAGGGTGTATTTTTCATTTCTTGGCACAAAGGCCTTTCGGATCTCTTTTCCTTTCTCAGTCCTTATCGGGATGTTCTGAAGGTTTGGATTGGTGCTGCTCAAACGTCCTGTTGCAGCTATTGCCTGGTTATATGAAGTGTGGATCCGGCCATCGCGTGGGTTGATCAGCCCGGGAAGAACATCCACATAGGTTGATTTCAGCTTGGTGAGTGATCTGAATTCCAGGATACCCGGGATGATCGGGTGTTTGTTGACAAGTTTGACTAAGACATCTTCCCCCGTGGAATATTGTTTTGTTTTTGTCTGTTTGGGATTCTCCACGATCTTCATCCGGTTGAAAAGGATTTCTCCGAGTTGCTTGGGAGACGCGATGTTAAAGGTGGTTCCGGCGTGCTGATAAATAGCAGATTCCAGCAGGCTGATCTCCTTTTCCAATGCAATAGAAAAATCCTTTAGCGCCCGCGCATCGAGACGCACACCTTCTGCTTCCATGGAAGCCAATACCGGAATCAAAGGAACCTCAATGGCGTCAAACAGTTTGCGGGTACCGGTTTCATGCAGCAATGGTTCAAAGACCGACTTCAACTGAAGTGTAATATCCGCATCTTCTCCCGCATACTCCTTGATCATCTCAAAATCTATGGAACGCATGCTTTGCTGGTTCTGCCCTTTTTTCCCGATCAGAGTTACGATTGATACAGGCCGGTAATTCAGGTACATTCCCGCAAGGAAATCCATGTTATGCCGCATATCAGGTTGCAGCAGGTAATGTGCAAGCATGGTATCAAAGAATTTTCCTTTGACTTCAACATCGTACCATTTCAAAATAGAAATGTCGAACTTCATGTTTTGCCCGATTTTCCTGATTGTCTCATCTTCAAAGACAGGCTTAAACTCACTGACTATGCATAGCGCTTCATTGTAATTTTCAGGAAGTGGTACATACCAGGCTTCGTTCGGAGAAACTGCAAAAGACATCCCAACCAATTCCGAACGATTTGTATCCAGTCCGGTTGTTTCAGTATCAAAGCAAAATTCCTGATGACTTTTGAGGATCTGAATCAATACTTCCCTTTTGTCTTTAGAATCTGCCAGGTGATAGGCGTGAGGAACTGTTTCAATAGTGGCCGCAACATTATTGCTGCCGGAATTATCATAAGACCCCGCATGAGCCGTACCAGACTGATTGAGCGCGGCAAAGAAACCGGAATTTCCGTGTTGGGTTTCATTCTGTTCCGAAGCATTTGAGAAGAGATCGAAAGAAGGCTGTGTCGATTTTTCCGGAACAGATGAAGGAGCTGCCCCAAGTGATAACCATGTAAACACTCTTTGAGCAAGGGTACGGAACTCCAACTCATCAAAAAGTTGTTTCAGCCGTTCTTTATCCGGTGCTTCCATGATAAGCTTTTCCTCTTTGAATTCGATCGGAACATCCAAAATAATCGTGGCTAATTGCTTCGAAAGAAGTGCCTGATCTTTATGCGTTTCTATCTTCTCGCGGAGTTTCTCGTTTTTGACGTTTTTGACATTTGCAATCAGATTCTCAATGCTATCAAATTCAGCAATCAGCTTTTTTGCAGTTACTTCTCCAATGCCCGGTATTCCCGGGATGTTATCAGAAACGTCACCCCAGAGACCAAGGATATCAATCACCTGTTCAGGTCGTTTGATATTGAATTTGTTACACACATCTGCGACACCTAATATTTCGGGAGGGTTCCCAAATTTCGCCGGTTTAAATATCCAGATGTTATCACTCACCAATTGTCCGAAATCTTTATCAGGAGTCATCATGTATGTGATGAATCCCTTTTTTTCTGCACTTTTTGCCAGCGTTCCTATTACATCATCTGCTTCGTATCCATCAACTTCAAGGATCGGGATGCGAAACGCTTCGATGAGGTCTTTAATGTAAGGAATAGAAAGAACCAGGTCTTCCGGGGTTGCTTCACGGTGTGCCTTATACGCTGTAAAATCCATGTGCCGTTGTGTTGGTGCGGCTGTATCGAAAGAAACACCAATATGGGTGGGTTTTTGATTCTTTAACAGATCAAAAAGTGTATTTGCAAATCCAAGAATAGCAGAAGTATTCAGCCCTTTTGAATTGATACGGGGATTTTTATTTAATGCATAAAACGCCCGGTAAATAAGAGCCATGGCATCCAGTAAAAAAAGTTTTTTTTCGGGCATAACGGAATTTCAGGAGCGCAGGTTTTTGTAGGTTTATTTCCCTTCTTTTCAGGAAATCTCAGGTATTCATTAACGTCCAGAGAGGTTATGTATAAACCCGGATTAGAATCCTTGTTGCGATGATTTACGCATGGATCAGCGTTTATCGGTGACGAAAATCGCAAAGATAATTCGGCGGTTATAAAAAGCTGCACAGTACAGGAGAACCTGTCTTGTAATCAGCTTACCATGCCTTCCGTTTTTTCATTTCTTGCCGAAAAAAGCTTAACGGCTGAATAACCTGCTCCCAGAAAAAGTAAAATAATTACTCCACTGTCAATAGGGGCACCAACAGGTACATTTCCACTTGTTCCATGTTCCCCCGGAACAATCGGTGGATTCGGCCCTTCAGCATAGGATAAAAGTGAAATACAGCAAAAAACGGTGAACAAAACGCCCAGGAATAGGACCTTAACACATGTTTTCATTTTCTCTCCGCTTAAAAAATAATACTAAACAACACCAGGTTTTTAAAGTGTGCAAAGGTAATATTTTAAGCAAAACAGATATATAACTATTTTTAAAAAAAAATCATCTCCCCTTTATAATATGATCGAAAATCCGGTGTAACTGCAGGATTGCAGCTGTGTTGCGGTAACTGATGCCCCCCGGCCTGAGGGCATAAAAAAGAGGGCATCCTTTTGGGACACCCTCTTCTTGCTATTCGTGCATATCGATTAACGATTGTTTGTCTGGTAAACCTGAGACTCCCTCATCGCTTCATCAATTCTTCAGCTTTTACATCTCTCAGCGAATACAGCTTCTTTGCCCCATATCCTGCTCCAAGAACCAGCAAAATGCCTAATCCGCTATCTATCGGCGCACCTACAGGTACGTTACCGGCTTGACCGTGTTCGCCAGGAACTATAGGCGGATTCGGATCATCCGCGAAGGCGGAAATGGAAATGGAACAGAAAAAGACAATCACTGCTGCCAAAAGGATGAAAATGTTATGCTTTTTCATATTGCTGAAGTTTGCACCTTTCAAAAAATGAAATTATGCCTCTTTGGCTACTTCTTTCTTGCCGCGTTGATACAAAGCGAAACCTGCATAGCCAAGGCTTAATACCAGCGCCAGCATGATGCCCTGTGTACGATCGAGAGGACAACCTGTTGCGCCACCACCTGCTTGGTTTCCGTTCTGGCCATGTGCTGGAGGAGGCGGTGCCTGTCCACTGGCCGGTAGAACCATCACCAGAGTAAAGAGCGTTGCTAATACCATTAATAATCTGAATTGCTTTTTCATAGTCTTATCTTTTTTTTTGATTAATACTTCGATTAATTAATATAAACCTTGGCTGTTTTTACAGAAGATTCGTCCTGAACCTTTACAATGTAATAACCCTTCAGGGCATTTACCTTAACCTGGTTTGAAGTCTGATCGTTCAGTTTCTGGGTTAAGATTTCCTGTCCTAACAGGTTGCTTATTGTTACCTGTGCATTGCGGAAACCAGCAGCGCA
>CAIWTA010000069.1 GCA_903915465.1 uncultured Bacteroidales bacterium
GGCGTCAGATGACCGACCCGGCCACCTATTGCAAAATTGCTGCTTCTATTGCGGAGACAATGAAGGTTCAAAAAATACTTGACCCGCTTTTCCTGGGCGTAGAAAGTCGAATTCTGGAATTCTGAATTTAGAATGCAGTTATGCAGAATGAACTTTTGTAAGAGCCGTATTTATGTATAACGATTTCTGGTACTATCCCCGAAAAAAAGCAAAGAAAAAAGCCAAGACTTCCACACAGCGGGTCAAATTTGGTCAAACATGGTGGGGCGAACAATGGCTCAACGCACTCACGAACATTGATTACGATAACCGTCTCCCCCGCGGAAGAGCTTATGCCGGCAACGGTTCAGTGCTGGAAACGAAGATCAGCGTTAACAGTATCAAAGCAAAGGTAGAGGGAAGCAGACCAAGACCGTACAATATTTCCATTACGGTGCCTCTTTTCACTCAGGAACAGAAATCAAAGCTGGTCAGCGGAATAAAAAAAAATCCATTTATCCTCTTCAAATTGCTGAACCGCGAAATGCCTCAAGAGTTGCACCGACTGGCGCTGGATCAGAGAATAAAGCTGTTTCCATCAACCTGGAAGGATTTTATCATGGATTGTTCCTGCCCCGACTGGGCAGTTCCGTGTAAACATCTTGCTGCGGTAATTTATGTAATATCCCGTGAAATCGATGCAAACCCATTCCTGGTGATGCAACTGCATGGATTGGACCTGATGGACGAATTAAAAGCTGAAGAGACTGGCATTACGAATCATATGGAAGAATTGATTCCGTCAGTGGAGGCTATGCTGGTTGAAAAAGTTCCAGACAGGGATGGCCAAACTGATTTCAGCGATGGAGGGTTCCCCGATTTCTCAAAAATACCGGTCAGCGGAAGCACACTTCTTTCTTTGATCCCTTCCAGACCGCTGTTTTACCATAAAGACTTCAGGGAAATCCTTCAGACGGGATATAAGAATCTGGGGAAATCAATGCAGAAACATTCCAGTGGCCGGATTACTCAAAAGTTAGCGACACTTATTGACCAGCTTGATTCTTTTGAAGACACTATGATTCTTCTGAATTCCGATGTTTCTGTGGATGATGTGGTTTTGGTTGTTGAAGGAGATGATGACCAAGAAGTACGTATTTCATTTGGTGAGTTGGCAACTTTGCTGGAATGCCTCGATCCGGTTCAACTGGCAAACAGCAATGATGCACTGAGGGGGATTGAGATACACCGGCAGTTTGCGGCAGCCCTTGCCCTAAATACCGCCATCATGCCGCAGATGATGACCAATAAGACGGGCAGGATAATAATCCGCTGGATTCCGGCAGTAAATAATCCTTTCCTGCGCGATTTGACAGAAAAAGTTAGAACATTTGCAAATCCCGGAACTGTCTGGATTTGGAGTGATGGAAAAAAGAAAAAAGAATACTATTCCCCCTTGAGCACCGACGAAAATTCCATGATGCTGACTGCGCTGTTTCTGAATTATTATATGGGTATGTATCACGGGACGTCCCGGTTCATGGAGAAACCCGAAAATAAGATCCCCGAGA
>CAIWTA010000070.1 GCA_903915465.1 uncultured Bacteroidales bacterium
CCTCACTGTTGAACTCAAGAGTGCTACGGATAAACAGGTCTGCGTCCTGTGGCTCGTATCCGGGGTAATCTTGCTTATGTTCATCAAGGAATTTAAGGACAAGGTCCAGCGAAGTGTTTGCCCTGCGGATCCAATTTTCTTTAAGGTTCTGAACACGGTATTGAGGCGCTGTCTTGTGCGTAGGCGTTTCAATCACCTGGATACCCTGAGATGAAATGCTGACTCCGAATTCATCGGCTCCTAGCCACAGAGCATAAAGAGCTAATGGTTTGCGGATCATTACCAGAAGATCAGCTATATATGGGTCAATTGCTAATCCTGAAGGTTCAGGATCAGGATCAGCAATGTCAGGAACCATTAATAATTCCAATTTATGATAAAGAACATCGCCCAGAACAGGTTTAATGAAGGTCTCCTGAGCTTCATCAATGTACGGGAACCAATTTTCGATGGTATTGCTGACATTAATGGAAGCAGCGGTCAAAACCTGTGAAAGGTTATCAATGAGTCTTGTCATGCGATGTTCTTATCGATTCGTTTATCAATTTTTGTCGGATGGTCCTGCATGGTCTGAGAGGTGTCCACGGTAACGTAATCAAACTCAATGTCCGCAGACCATTTGTTGAAATCACGGATGAAATACAATGGCTCCAGGCTGATCTGCCTGTAAATGCCCATTTCTGCATTGAGTTGCCAGAAAGCTTCACGTTTATCGGAACCGCTTCCTGCTCCCAGGTTTCCTCCGGGCAGTCCGGAACCCACCAGGCAGGGATCAACGCCGATAGCAAAGAGGATTTCCGAATTTGCTGCCTGAGAATCCGGCAAATAAGCATCGTCCTTAAGCTTGTTGTCGATCACGTTAATCTTCCACCCTGCCAGGTATTCACCTTTGAACTTGTTGAAGAAGGTAAATGTGATGAAAGCTTTACCGGTATTTTCAACATCAGAAAGGAAGTCATTCATTTCTGTAAGTACCGTTGTTCTTGCCGCTTCCCGTTGTTCACGTGTATAGTCCGGTGAAGGATACCGGTTCATAAAATAATCATCGGGTATCTCGATATGATACTTGATGGTCATTTGGTTTTTCATGATAGCCAGCTTCAATTGAGGGACCTTGTTGGCAATGCTGAGCCATCCACTCTGGCGTATTCCGTTCCAAACCGAAAGATGGTAATAAGATTTGTTGAACGAACGGTAATAAATCGGATACGCAAACTGCGGATCTTTGTAACGATTACCATCATAATTAGCAGGATCGAACATTGGAATTTTGACCAATGATCCATCGGTTTCGGTCGGGTTATAATCCCACTGGGCTGAATAGAACAAAAAGGGAATACGTGACGGATGGATACTGTCCATCTTTGCATTTCGGCAATAGGCCGGGTCTTTCACGAAAACCTTATTGATCTTATCTTTTCCTTTATTCAGAATGAATTCTACCCAACCATTTGCAAAGACTTCCAGGCTTCCGATCAGGTCAATCCATTGAAAGTTAAGCCTATTGATGCGCAGAAATTCAACCACTTCAGGATCTGTGACAATCTCCCTGATTGGTGCTCCCAGGTTATCAATACCTTTATCACGATAGGCAATGATACCACGACCATAATGAACTGTCTTTCTTTTTTCCAATGCCCGCAGGGCAATTGAATTCAATTCAAGGTCTTTTAAGACATTTTGTGGAAACAAATTATCATCACCCCAGGGAGACCAGGGCCAGGAAGTGAAATCTTTCGGGATCACTACTTTTTCAGGTGCAGCATCCTCAGTCTTTTTATAGGATGTGGCTACGGCCTTTGCTCCCGGTAAGAATACAAAACCCTTTTCGTAAACGATCTTTTGTTTCATTAATAGCAGACTTTCATGTTATTGAATTCAATGATCAGGCGGATATGAAGTTTTCGTTTCTGGCCATTTGGTAAAAGAATGTTCCTTGTTGAATTAACCCAGTGATGTGGATCTTTGGGAACCTTATCATTGATCGGAAAATTCTTCTTTTGTGCAAAAATTTCCTTTCCTTGTTTTGTTCTTACTGAGCATTTGCAAGCATCTTTCAATTCAATGATTTCACCACCCTGATTTGTTAAACGGTTTGCAGTAACATATTTTATCTGGAACCTGACAGGTTTTCCATTGCTATCAATGGAGTCCATGATCTCTAAAACATCCCACAACCGGATTAAAGTTGGATTCATGAAGCAATACTACAATAGCGACCATGAATAATAAAGGACACTATTTTTCTCCTGGTTTTACGACCATAAAAAAAGCGCTCCGTCGTAAGACGGAACGCCTGATTCGCTTGATGAAACTTAAACGTTAGAAAGTGATCTTGTTCTCTACATCGGTGATGCTTGCATCGAACGATGATTTAAGAAAATCAATGACTTTCTTTATCCCCGGAGTGAAGCTGGTGGTAAAGACGTTTCCGTCTGAATCGTTCAGCCTCATGGAGCAATTGAAATCATTGGAGGAAATCTGGAAGCGCTCCAGTTCTGAGCGGGTCTGGACCAGTTTCGCCCTTTTTTCAACGACCAACTGGAGATTTTCGACCTTGAGAATCTTTTCCAGCATAGTCATTTCCTTCTTTGGCTCTGCTGCTGGAATGACAGACTTTTCAGGTTCAACCTTTAAAACCGGTTTTTTCTCTTCGGTTTTGTTCTGTTCAGGATTAAGAACCGTTTTTACGGCTGCAAGAACTGCGGTTTCTTCTTTGGATGCTCCGCCATTGGTTGGTTTCTGTACTGGTGCGGTGATCTTTGTCATTTGTTTCGCTTCTGCCCTGAAGACTTTTTTAGGCATCTGGCTCGCCTGGGTTTAAGAAAAAATTTATGTCAACGGGAACAAACGGAATGAAAATTTTAAGCAGAGTTCAGGTCTGATTTTTCCTTCAAAATCTGAATGAACCCAACGGGTGACAGTGCCCAAAGGCGGTCACTCTTAGCGCAACAATATTTTCATGAGTTTAACTTTGCTGCGAATTTTGAGTAACTGTGTGTGGGGTTTTGCTTGCTTTTCCTTCAAAAGCTGCCCGGAAAGGATTTCTTTTTTGCTAAGCTTTCTTCTTTGTCCAGGAATCAAAGAAAAAAGCGCCTTAGCCCCAACGAGTACAGAAAAAGCCGATCCGGTTTCCCGGATCGGCCTGCGTTTTCAAGATTAACAGTATTGACCGTTATACCTCTCTTCGTCTTCAAAGGAAGCTAACGAATTGCGGTAATCAGCTTCATCACAAGCCAAATGACCGGCATGTTTGCCGTTTGGCCAGTAGATGATTGATTCACCTTTTTTTATTGGTTTGCCGCAGGTATGGCATTTACTGGGGAACCGGGC
>CAIWTA010000071.1 GCA_903915465.1 uncultured Bacteroidales bacterium
AAAAGGAATATCTATTTCATTTTCATCTTTTACTTGAGAAGGATAAAAATTTGAGAGAACATAGGATGGCTTGTTGCCGATTGTAAGTGAATCACCTTCGGCAACAAGATATTTTCCTGTTCTATCAATGAATAAAAACATAGATGTTTCTAACCCAGATAAATTATATTGAATCAAATATTTTTTCACATCATCAACAGTAGCGCACTTTTTCAGAATATCCTTTAAAAAATCTATCTTAAGGTTCTTCTTCCCTAATGTATCACTAATAGCTTTATAGTCCTCACTAAAACCATCAAATACAAGACCCACTCGATTCATTCCGCCTTGTGGATAAAAATTATCAAATCCAACATAAGCGGCTCCATATTCACCGTTTTTACCTTGTTCAAACCAAATTCGGGTATTGGGATTCCAATAGTCTTCATTATTACCAACCATCGTTTTCCCGAACATAGTCAACTTGAACATACTGCAAGCCAATCCATTTTGGATCATGGTAATCGTAAATATGAGGACTAATAAAAGCGTTAAGAGTAATTTTTTTTCTTTCATGGTAGTTATCTTCATGTTAATAAACAAATGATACAAGTTTCTCCGTTTTTTTCTGATAATCAGTTTATTCATTGGGTCAGGAATCTTAAAACCTTTTAAAAACGAAGTATATTGAAAATAGGGAAGGATCATTTTTAGTTTCTTATTCTGTCTATCATATCATGTCTTACTCATTAGACTTCCGTTTTAAAAGCACATTTTTAAAGTACCGATTCATTTAAATTGACATTATAAACATCGGAGGCATTTCTTTTGATCCCATACATCTCAAATCCAACGGAATCGGGAACTTCCTCAATAAAATCAAACACTTCACAGCTTTTTGGAAGAGCTGAGAAGATCAGGGTGAATCTTTTTGTTGTTCCGGCACCAATAATTTCCCATGGAGGAGCAAATACAATATTCAAAGCATGTAACAGTCTACTTTTGCTTCCTGAAACCCGATCAACCAGAAAAGTTGAACTCCAGATTCGGATACCCATTTCAATTGGTGTTGAGAGCGAGCAGTGGACAATCACCATCCCTTGCTCCTCAAACTGAGTGAGCAGTTCAGCCTTGAGCTTTTCATCAATTTTGATTGCTGGAATCACCGTGGTGGTCTGTTCCTCAGTCCCAGTGTTGTTCGTCATGGAAATTGTGAGTATAGAGCAAATTTACAAAAATTGAATGGTATTAAAGCGACTTCAAATGATCTGGCATGTATTCGCTTCATTTGTAGCTATCTTTGTACAGGGTTCCGTTTTTTAACTATTAAAATCCAAAGGTTATGACATTTCCAAAGATCATCATCAGTTACATTTTAACTACTGTTGTGTTTTTTGCCATAGATATGGTCTGGCTGGGGTTCATTGCCAAAAACATCTACCGGAAATATCTTGGTGCCCTTCTCAGTGATACGGTGAACTGGACTGCCGCAATCATTTTTTACTTGATCTTTATCGTTGGAATCTTCATTTTCGTCATCAATCCCTCAATTGAAAAGCAATCCGTGGTTAGGGCTGTTGTTCTGGGTGCCGTTTTTGGTTTTATTGCGTATGCCACATATGATTTGACCAATTATGCAACCCTGAAGGGTTTCCCGTTGAGTATTGTCTTTATCGACCTTGCATGGGGTGCAGTTCTAACGGCACTGGTCAGTTTAGCGGGATATTACATCGTCAAATTTATCGGTTAAATTTGACCAAACTATGTTGTGGAAATGAAACTCACCCTCGAAAATCTGATAAAAATTGCCCTCTCCATCATGTTGATCATATGCCTTTTTCATATGCCTTATGGTTACTATCAACTCTTTCGGTTCAGTGCAATGGTCGGATTTGCCATCCTTGCCTATTACCAGTATGAAAAGAAGAACATTCCATTAGTGATCATGTTTGTTGCATTAATGCTGTTGTTTCAACCACTGTTGAAGGTGCCGATGGGAAGACATTCATGG
>CAIWTA010000072.1 GCA_903915465.1 uncultured Bacteroidales bacterium
AAACAGGGGTGACTTTTCTTTGGTACTTTCTTTTGGTGGAATCAAAAGAAAGTACAGTAAAGGAAGATATTTTTATTTAGAATTGAAATTGTCGTCATGAAATTTTTAAACAGTCTCTAATAACGTTTGATCCTTGTGATTAATTCATGGAGTAAAAATAATAATAGTAACCAAGATATATGCTATATATTTGTGATCTGTCAAAAAGAAATTGTGATGATCGACACATAGTTGTATGTTTGATTATCGCAACTTTGCACTGTTTTTTGTAGTTTAATTGTATCAGGAGGAATAATCCATGTTACCGGAGTTTCAAGATGAATTGGTGCCTTGTCGCGACTGTATGGAGAAATCTTGTGCTGCTGCTGTGCTGGATATTTCTGAGCTTGATATAATCAATGCTAACCATTCAGTTGCAAAATTTATACAAGGTGACATTATTGTTCATGAGGGATCAATGACTTCACATGTAATCTATCTCAAATCCGGGTTGGTGAAGGAATATATCAAGAATGCCAAAGAGAAGGAACAAATTCTTCAGATAGTTAAAAAATCCTCTTATCTGGGATTACCCTCTTTGTTTGGTTCCCGTGTCAATCAATATTCTTATGCAGCGCTGGAGGATATTAATGTTTGCTATATTGATGTCAATGTTTTCAATCAGTTGATTAAGCAGAATGGAAAATTTGCGTATGAAATATTAGTTTCGGTTTGTCGTGACAGCCTGAACAATTTTCACCGGTTCATGAGCCAGTCCCAGAAGAAGACTTATGGTCGTGTAGCGGAAGCGTTATTATATTTCTCCAACATTATTTATGAAAGCAAATCGTTTGAAATTCCGTTTTCGCGAAGGGAATTAGCTGATTTAATTGGTATTTCAAGGGAAAGTGCAACAAGGGTACTCTCAAAATTCATGGAAGATGAAATCCTGGTTTTGAAAGGCAGGTCTATCGAAATTATCAATATGCAGATGCTCCAACAGATCTGTAAGAACGGATAATCGTTCTATGGTAAGTCATTCTCGTATATGATTGATAATCGCAGTACTAAAACAATTTCCCGCGTTTGACAAGGTAAGGCAGCAACACATGTTCAAAACCGCTGTTGATATCTGCTTCAACAAAATCAATATGATACTGGCCACACCGGAGTTTAAGGTCGGATTTATATTTTTGAATCGCCGCAGTATATTGTTCCCTGACTTTAGAAGGAAAGACTTTCAGTTCTTCGCCACTCTCAAGGTCAATAAACCGGAAAGGGCGATTTTCAAATTCAAAATCCAGTTCCTTTTTCTTATCCACGACATGAAAAAGAACGACCTCATGTTTGTTGTGACGGAGATGTTGAAGTGATGAAAATAATTCCTCAATGTTGGAAATATTTTCCATCATATCACTGAGAATGATGACAAGCGAGCGTTTATGAATCCTTTCTGCAAGCTGGTGCAAGGCTTCGGCGGCTGATGTTTTCTTTTTTTCGTCCAGGCTAATCGGCTGCAGCAGATGCTCCAACTCGCTATATAAATATTTATGATGAATAGAACTGGATTTTGCCTGTGTATGCAGTTCAATGGCATCGGAAAAGACGCTGATACCGGCGGCATCTCTTTGTTTTCTGAACAGGTAGATCAGGGCAGCTGCAACATAAACCGAAAAAACAATTTTATTTGGTTTGTCAATACCTGGTTTATCAATCACAGGGTAATACATAGAAGATGAGTTATCTATGAGAATCTGGCAACGAAGGTTGGTCTCCTCTTCATATCTCTTTACATACAGACGATCCGTTCGCCCATACAATTTCCAGTCAATATTTTTTACAGATTCACCTGCGTTATACTGACGGTGTTCGGCAAACTCTACTGAAAAACCATGAAATGGGCTCTTATGAAGACCTGTGATAAAGCCTTCCACAACTTGTCTGGCAATGAACTCTAATGAGCCAAATGCCTGAATCCGCGATTGATCAATCTGGTTATCCAACTGGTGATGAATTAACGGCGTATCTTAAATATGCTGCTCAAGCAAAGTCTTGTAGGATGCTTTTGGAACAGCACCTACTTGCTTTTCAACCACTTCACCGTTCTTGATAAAGAGAACAGTTGGAATATTACGGACTTTGTATTTTGCGGTAATTATCGGATTTTCATCTACATTAACTTCACCAACTACGATTCGGCCTTCATATTCAGTAGCCAGTTCGTGAATAATTGGTGAAACAATCCGGCAAGGTCCGCACCATTCTGCAGAAAAATCGACGATGGCCAGTTTATCAGACTGGATCACCTTTTCTTCGAAGTTAACGTCATTTAATGTCTCAACCATAATACTATTGATTTAGATTAAATTCTTTTCAATTTCACGAAAGTAAATAAAAAATTGTTATCAGTTTATCTTCATTTGTATTTCCGGGTACCTGTTCATGTCCAGTATAAAAGATTTCGCTTCAACACGAAATTTTTTGGAAGGAAGTTCGACATTCAACTTTTCTTCATCATCTTTTACCTGTATTCGTAAAGCACATTTCCCTTTATGCTTTTTGATTGACGAAAAAAGGAAGGAGGCCATTTCTTTTGTTAATCTTTTCAAAGAAAAAATAGTTGTGAGTGTTTTCGCATTTTTCTCAAAAATTTCCGACAGAAGCGAAACATTGTTAACTCTTAGGTTTAACTGATCAGGTGAACCAAACCTGGCTTCAACTTTGGCTTTGATAAAGAGGTAAGTGCCTGCTTCAAGAAAATATTTCAACCGGAGGTAATCTTCCGAAAAAAGAGTTAGCTGGATAGAATCGTAGGCGTCTTCTACAGTAAAAGTCCCATATGGTTTTCCTGCTTTTCCTGTTTTGTGCGTAGAACTTGTAACCGTCCCTGCAAATGTTACCTCCCTGCCTTTAAACAATTTGAGATCCAGACGAAGCTCTCCAACTGAGACGTTGCAGAAGTTTTCAATCTCAAGTTTGAAATCATCCAACGGATGGCCGGTAAGATAAAATCCGATGATTTCTTTCTCCTGCCGAAGCTGTTCCAGTTTTGTCCAAGGTTCACAACCTGGAATTTCGATCTTTGGCAGCATGGTCTTTTCTTCTCCGCCAAAAAGCGAATGCTGGCTGGACGAAGCTCTTGCCTGGACATCGATGCCAAATTTTACAAGTTTTTCAAGAAAATTTGTTTCTTCTCCTTTTGTCTGGTAAAAATACTGGGCCCTGTGAGTTTTTTCAAAGCAGTCAAATGCGCCGGCTTTTGCCAGCGATTCAATGCAACGCTTATTTACTGAACGTAAATCGATACGTGTTATAAAATCCACTATATCTCTGAAGCCTCCATTTTTATTACGCTCTTCGATGATGCTCAATACTGCATGCTCTCCCACGTTTTTTATGCCTGCCATTCCGAAACGGATTTCTCCGGTTTTATTTACTGCAAACTGAAGGTCGCTTTCATTTACGTTAGGACCTAAAACCGGAAGGGACATTCTTTTACACTCTTCCGTAAAATTCGTGATTTCCTTGATATCATTCATGTTACGGCTCAGTACCGCCGACATGAACTCACCCGGGTAATGCGCTTTCAGATAGGCCATCCGGTAAGCTACATAAGCGTAACAGACTGAATGCGATTTATTAAACGCGTACCTTGTGAATGATTCCCAGTCATCCCAGATCTTTTGCGTCACCTCCTTCGAAATTCCATTTTTTCCACAGCCTTCGAAGAATTTGGGCATCAGTTTGTTCATATCTTCCTTAATCTTCTTTCCCATGGCTTTTCGCAGGGAATCGGCTTCACTTCTGGTGAACCCTGCCAGTTCCTGCGACAAAAGCATAACCTGCTCCTGGTAAACAGTAACTCCGTATGTATCCTTCAGATACTTTTCCATTGCAGGAGTATCGTATTCGATCTTTTCCTTTCCGGTTTTTCGGGCAATGAACCGGGGGATGTAGTCCATCGGACCAGGGCGATACAACGCATTCATGGCTATGAGATCCTCAATACGATTGGGATTCAGCTCTTTCAGGTATTTCTTCATACCATCAGACTCGAATTGAAAGATTCCGGTTGTTTTCCCTTGACTAAAAACCAGGTAAGTCAATTGATCATCAAATGGGATAGTTTCAATATCCAGGTCTTCCCCGCGCGATATTTTGATATTTTTAATTGCATCTTTAATGATCGCAAGGGTTTTAAGTCCTAAAAAGTCCATCTTCAGCATTCCTACTTTTTCAATATGCTCACCACCAAATTGGGTCACGAGCATATTTGTGTCTTTAGAAAAAGTAACAGGGATATGATCCATCAGGGTTTCTCTTCCGATGATGATGCCGCAGGCATGAACCCCGGTATGACGAACAGATCCTTCCAATATCTCTGCAAATTTCAGCGTCTCAACAACTAGTGGGTTGCTGGATCTCCTGGCTTCATCCAATTCCGGTGACTCTTTGTAAGCTTGCTGAAGGGTAATCTTCGGTTTATCAGGAACAAGCTTCGCAAGGCGATCAGCTTCAAAAAGCGGCAATTTCTGAACCCGTGCAATATCTCTGATTGCCATTTTGGCTGCCATTGTTCCAAAAGTAACGATCTGGGCTACCTTGTCTTTTCCATATTTATCAACCACCCATCTCAGTACTTTCTCACGCCCATCTTCGTCAAAATCTATATCAATATCCGGCATCGATACCCGGTCAAGGCTAAGGAACCTTTCAAAAAGCAGATCATACTTCAAAGGATCAATATCTGTTATGCGGATACAATATGCAACAACAGATCCTGCGGCTGATCCCCGGCCAGGGCCGACAGAAACGTCCATTGCACGTGCAGCGTTCAATAAATCCTGTACGATCAGAAAGTAACCTGGATACTTCATCCGCTTGATCGTTGCCAGTTCAAATTCAATTCTTTCAGTGATTTCAGGAGTGATTTCTGCATACCGTTTTTTGGCTCCTGCAAAAGTAAGGTGACGAAGGTATTCATCGGGATCTGAAAAATCTTCAGGAAGAGGAAAATCAGGCATTATCGGATCCCTGTTGAGTTCGTAATATTCAATCTTTTCAAAAACTTCCATTGTGTTAGAAAGAGCCTCAGGAAGATCCTGAAAGAGTTCCTGCATCTCCTTCCGTGTTTTAAACCATTCCTGACCAGTGTAACGCAAACGGGTGGGATCATCAAGATCTTTTCCTGTGTTCAGACAAAGCAAACGATCGTGTGCTTCTGCATCGTTCTCATTGATGAAATGGACGTCATTGGTTGCTATAAGTTTTACCCCGGTTTTGGCAGATAATTTAACCAATGCCTCATTTACGGTCATCTGCCGCTGATAAACACTCGCGTCGCGTGTCGGATCAGTAGCGGGATGACGCATCACTTCCAGATAAAAATCGTCTCCAAAAATATCTTTGTATTCATGGATCAGATTCTCTGCTTTTTCCAGATCCCCGATAAGGATTGCCCTGGGAATTTCCCCAGCCAGACATGCCGAAGATGCAATAATACCCTCATGATACGTTCGTAAAAGTTCTTTATCGATCCTGGGTTTGTAATAATGCCCTTTCGTCCAGGCAATAGATATTAATCGCGTGAGATTCCTGTAACCTAATAAATTCTTTGCCAAAAGAATAAGGTGATCTCCTTTCCGGTCAATAATTTCGGTGGTATTCTCATGGCTCCTTCTGGCTACATAGGTTTCACATCCGATAATGGGTTTAAACGCTTTGAGAGCAACGGCTTTTTCATTTCCATTAGCGGCTTTATTATTTTGCTTTACAACATCTTTATTATAATCTGCTACCGTCTCATGAAACTCCTTTACACCGAACATATTTCCATGATCTGTGATTGCGGCACCTTCCATGCCATCCTTAGCAGCTTTTTCAATCATGTCCTTCAACTTACAGGCGCCGTCCAGAATTGAATACTGTGAATGTAAATGCAGATGAATGAAATCAACCATGTCGATAAATTCTTGTAGATGAATAATACTTCACAATGATGATATTAAAGCGAAAAGGAGGAAAGCCTTGCAAAGAAGTTGCAAAATTACTGAAAAACATACCGGTAATTTCGATGTTGATAAATATTGACCATCCAATTGTGCAATGCTTTCTGCCTGCGAATGATTGAAACTTTTTGAATATTGTTTTCAACAGCCATACTTTTTTTTAATTTTGTCACAAATACAAACCGATATGATAAGTCCCGCTCATTTCCACCCAATGCTGGTCCATTTCCCGATTGCGATCATCACCATCGGTTTCCTGGCCGATCTTTCCAGCCTTTTCTTTAAAAAGGAAAAATGCTTTTCTACAATGGGTTATTACCTTGAGATAGTTGGAATGCTGGCAGCAATTGCAGCTTATGGAACGGGCTATTTTTTCACCGGTAAATTATCTGGGGAGGCAGGATTGATGCGTGAGCGGCATGTTACATTTGCGCTATTTACTCTCATCTCAATAATCCTCGCAACCTGTTTTCGTATTCTTATCGTTTCCATGAAAAAAGAAGAAACCAACCTGAAATTTGTCTCACTTGGAATTTTCTTTCTTGCTTTTATTTTTGTTTCCATTACAGGATACCTGGGAGGAAGCCTGGTATTGGATTACCTAATCGGCGTTTAAAACTAATAACGTTGATATAGAGTTCTTCGCTTCTGATCAAAATAAATAATCAATTCTAATTAGTATTTCATTCACTAAAACCAATTTTTATGAAAAAAATTCTTTTATCAATCGTGAGCCTGATATTATTCGCTGGAACATATTCCTTTGCAGGGAATGAGAAATCAATCGCTAACCTTAAGGAAGCATTCAAAGGTGAATCAACCGCCAGTGCAAAGTATGCTGCTTTTGCGTTGCAGGCAAAAAAAGAGAATCTTAACCAGATTGCTACAATGTTCGAAGCAACGTCAAAGGCAGAAGCCATCCACGCTGCAAATCATAAATCCGTTTTAGAAAAACTGGGACAAACAGTGGAACCGATAAAACCAGAGTTTGCAGTTAAAACAACAAAAGAAAACCTTGAAGATGCCATTAAAGGTGAAACTTATGAGATCAATACGATGTATCCCGGATTTATTGCTACCTCGAAGGCTGAAGCTGTAAGTGGTGCCTCAAAATCTTTTGGCTGGGCAATGGATACTGAAAAAAAACACCAAGCGATCTACAATAATGCACTTGATGCATTGAAAAATAATAAGGTTACTTCACTTCCAAATGTCTATTGGGTTTGCCCGAAATGCGGAAATACATACGATGTAACGAAACCGGAGGCTTCATGCTCCTTCTGTAGCACATCCAGTTCAAAATATCTCAAATTTGGGAAATAGAGTCAGGATTACCTTTTCAATTGGCTTTTCAGTTTTATTTTTTGACATTCCTTGGTAGCTTCGAAAAAAATCCCGACTTTTGCACCCCTTAATCAGTTAATCAATACTTTCATTTAAACAAATCATTAACAAATGCCAGCAAAAATCAGATTGCAGAGAAAGGGTAAAAAAGGACAACCTTTTTACCACATTGTCATTGCGGATGGTCGTGCACCACGAGAAGGAAGATTCATTGAAAGAATTGGCACCTACAATCCTCTTACACGTCCCGCAGAAATTGATTTAAACTTTGATAAAGCCATTGGATGGCTGCAAAATGGAGCCCAGCCTACCGATACGGTAAAAGCTATCCTTGCTTACAAAGGTGTTTTATACAAAAGTCACCTTCTTAAAGGTGTAAAAAAAGGCGCCATGACCATCGAACAGGCTGAGGAAAAATTTCAGGTTTGGCTTCAGGAAAAGCAGCAAAAAATCGCTAGTAAAGTGAATGAAACAGCCCTCACCAAAAAAGAAGCCAAGAAAAAACAAATGGCTTATGAAACTGAGGTAAATGAAACGAAAGCTACTGCCATCGCCAAAAAATTAGCAAAAGAAGCTGAAGCAGAAGCCCGCAAACACGATATACCAAAGGTTGAAGAACCAATAGTTCCGGAATCTGCGATTGAGCAACCAGCTGCCGCACAACCAGTAGCACAGGAACCTTCCTCCGAACAGCCATCTGTTGAAGAAACAACCGAGAGCCCAAAGATGGAATCAGACTCTTCTGCTGAAGAGCCTAAACAGGAATAAACCCGATTTCTTCTTTTGTTCCAATGAACAAAGATGACTTTTTCTACCTCGGGAAAATCCTGAAAACATACGGCAATAAAGGTCATCTCCTTGTGTTTCTTGACGTTGACGACCCGGTAAAATATCAACAGATGGAATCCGTATATATCGGCATCGACGATAACAGGATTCCTTTTTTTATCAGGTCTGTTGAATTGCGTCCCAAAAATCAGGTCATTCTCCTTTTTGAAGACACGCTGACAGCCGAAGATGCGGAAATCTATGAAGGAAGAGAATTGTATCTTCCGGTTTCTCAACTTCCCCAACTGCAAGGAAATAAATTCTATTTTCACGAAATCGTAGGTTTTAAGGTGATTGATAAGATGCATGGTGATATCGGTCATCTGAAATCAGTCATGGATCTTCCTCGTCAGTCACTGCTTCAGATTCAATTCGGTGAAAAAGAGATTCTGGTACCGCTCACGGATGAAATTCTCCTCCATGTTGACCGTATTAAAAAGGAATTACTGATCGATGCCCCCGAAGGTCTTATTGAAATTTACCTTTAATTGTCATGGCCTTTCAATTCAAGCAATTCAGTGTGGAAGACCAGCAGAGTACCATGCGCGTTGGGAGTGATGCAGTACTTCTTGGAGCATGGGCCGATACCCGAAATGATTCACACATCCTGGAAATCGGTACTGGTTGTGGCGTCATCTCACTCATGCTTGCACAACGCTCCAATGCTTTCATCGATGCACTTGAAATTGACCAACCTTCATTTCTCCAGGCTCAGCAGAATTTCGAAAAAAGTAGCTGGCATGAAAGATTACATCCTATCCCCTTATCCATTCAGGAATTTACAACCACATGCAATGAAAAATACGATCACATCCTGACTAACCCGCCCTATTTCAGGAACTCGCTCAAATCTCCAATCCAATCAAGAAATCATACTAAACATGAGAATTTGCTGACTTTTGAAGACCTTCTTCATTGTGTAAGCCAATTGCTTAGTAGGAATGGGAAAGTAAGCCTGATCCTTCCTGCAAAGGAAAGTATAGTATTTACAGCTATGGCATCTGATCTGAATCTGTTCCTATCCAGGAAACTTGAAATAAAACCAAAAACCAACAAACCTGTAAACCGGATACTGATGGAATTTTCCCCCAATCCTTGTCCACAAGTACTCTCAGAAGAACTTTCCATCAGAAATGAAGATAATTCGTATACTCCTGAATACCTCACATTCACAGAACCGTATTATTTTTCCCTGAAATAAGGAAAAATCATTTTAAACCTTATTTTTGCTTTTTAAATACCTTCTGAATGAAACGGTACTGCTGGCACATCATCGTCCCTTTTCTTTTATCGGTTTCCCTTTATTCATTTGCTTATTCATGCCCTGCAGAGAAAAACCCGATAATGATCGCCGTTACCAAGGTCAGTCCGAATTATCTGAGATGGCTGAAGAAAGCTGATTCCACACTACTTGTGATAAATATGTTCGATTTGAGAACTGATTCAGCTTTACTGAAACTTGGAAATTGCTCAGGATTACTCATCACCGGTGGAGAAGATATCGATCCTAAGTTATATGGCAAACCTGACCAGAAAAAAGATTGCCAGGAAATTGATTCACACAGAGATTCATTGGAGATTGTTTTAATTGAGAAGGCTTTGTCACTGAAAATGCCAATTCTCGGGATTTGCAGGGGAGAACAAATCCTTAATGTTGCACTGGGTGGTACATTAATAGTAGATATTCCAAAATATTTTACTAAAGAACAGATAGACAAGGAACAAGTCCGTGAGAATTCGCATGTTAACGTTACTCATCAATGTAAAGATTATCTGCATTGCTTTCATCCGGTAAAAGTTGTACCCAATACGCTGTTAATCTCAATAATCAAGGACGATACAGGATCTGTAACATCCAATCACCACCAGGCGATAGAAACACTGGCTCCCGGTATTCGTTGTAATGTAAGGTCTGAAGATGGACTTACGGAAGGTATTGAATGGGAGAATCCCGAAAATAAATCCTTCCTGATTGGCGTTCAGTGGCACCCGGAAAGAATGGATGTCAGGAACGCTTTTTCCGGGAACCTTGTCTGTGAATTCCTTTATAAGGTGCTAAAATACAATGAGTCACAAAAAAAGAAAAAATGACGACGATTCACGATTACTGGTTGCATGGGATTACGGTTTTTATGGGCTTCTTTGCTATGCTGAACCCTTTCGGTAATTTGCCTGTATTTGTAGGAATGGTGCAGGATTTTGATGAAAAAACGCAAAAAAAAGTAGCCTTAAAATCAGTTTTAGTTGCCTTCAGTATCATTGCTATTTTCAGCATCTTTGGTCATATCATCTTTCGCTTGTTTGGAATTACGCTACCTGCGTTCCAAATCGCAGGAGGTTTGATTGTTTTTATGATGGGATACAACCTATTGAATGCAACAGATTCTCCGATGCATTCGCAGGTATTCACAAGCAGGCAGGACATGCTCAGGAAAGCTGAAGATATGGCCATCACCCCGCTTGGTACTCCTTTGCTTGCAGGACCGGGTACCATCTCAGCTTCCATGAATTTTGTAGGAGCAGAAAAATCAATCATTAACGTGGTACTCGTAATTGCCATCTTTGCAATTATGTGCGTGATTACTTTTTTTCTTTTTGACTCAGGGAAAAAACTATTCAAGCACATCAACCCGGGAATATTGAAGGTCGTAACCCGAGTGATGGGATTAATTCTTGCTGTGATTGCTATTCAGATGCTGATCAATGGCATTGAAGGGACAATTCATCTTTTTCAAACGAATGGAATATGAAAACAATAAAAGCAAGAACGATTCATCTTGCTTGCATCCTTCTGCCTCTTATTATAACTTCCTGCAAAAACACAACAACCGAATACTGGCCAAACGGAACTATTAAATCCGAAATTCAGGTCAAAAAAGGTGTGTACGATGGCCATGCGATCTACTGGTACGATGATGGAAATAAAGAACTTGAATGTTATTATACCAATAATCTCCTGCAAGGATCTATGATCAGGTATTATCCGACCGGTAGGAAGAAGGAAGAACTTTCTTACAACATGGGGAAGCTTGATGGATTATCATCATCGTGGTATCCCGATGGAATAAAATCTTCAGAAAGCACTTTTATCAATGGATTGCTGAATGGCCCATTCCACGAATACTATCCAAGTGGATCAATAAAAATAGATGGTCACTACCTGGATGGGAAATTTACAGGAAAATGGTTGTATTTTGATAGTGATGAAAAAATTGTCGGGATCGGCAACTTTGATCGCGGAACAGGTCTGCAGAAGGGGTTGTATTCAAATGGGAAAGTCCGAAGAGAAATCCATTACAAGGACAATCTTAAGGATGGAGAGGAAATCGATTATGACCTTCAGGGTAAGATCACTGCAATCAAAATATACAGGAAAGGAAATTTGACAGAAAACCTTCGAAAGTAGCAAATCGGGAGGGATCTTTTCTTTGATGATATTAGAAATGATTTAGAGACTGTTTAACAATTTCAATATTTTTCTATCTATTATTGCCCTCAGGCCGGGCGGCCTCGTCGCCACAACGCAGCTGCGCCTTCATCTATCTCACTTCGTGAGATTTCCGGCTTCGCCGGAACCGAAGACGTTGAAGGCCGCTCATCTGGCGACTGTTATTCTTTTTGATAGTTGCCTTTTCCATAGCTTAACGATTTAAATATAAAGGATTTTTAGTGAATTTTTAACACATTACTTTTTCTTTGGTACTTTCTTTTGGTGGAAGCAAAGAAAGTTCAGTAAAGAAAGATAATTTTATTAAAAATTGAAATTGTCGTAATGAAATTTTTAAACAGTCTCTTAGATTCGCAGAGAAAAAGGCTGATAGATACATGCCAATTAATCAGGCTAAAAATGGAAATTATTCCTTTACCAATCTAACGATAAGAATTTCCGTAAGCAAGAAAAGCAAAACTCCCAGAATAAAATATTTCCATAACGGTGTACCCTGATTCAGTTGTGCAATTTGTTGCGTGAGAGAGGTCGTTTTGCCTTTCAATATTGCGAATTGCCGGATATGTGATCGAATTAACTTATCTTCAAGTTCTTTGTTTGAATAACAATGCAAATCAGATTCCTTGCGGTTGTAATTAAATGCAGAACCCTGAAAGTTCTTTTCCCCCTGTGCAAGAGAATAATTTCCTGCTTCTCTGGCCTGGTTATGTGGATAGAGAACAGTAAGCGATCCCATCGATCTTGTTTCGGGTATGATTTCTATGTCTGAATCAATTTTCCGGATCTTATAAACCTCTTTATTTCTGGTAGAATCTGCTGTGATCTCAATACCTTCTTCGACTGGTAAAAAATAAAATAATGGAGAAGGTTGCTGGCTCAGAAGTGCAATTTTATAAAGTGTCGGGACAAAAATTGAATTTTTTGGAAAATTTCCACACATCTCATCAAGAGAAACAGCTGATACGTAACTTTTACCTTTGCCAGTAAAAGTTACTGTCAGGAATGGATTCCCGTTTTGCAGGGTCAGCAGATTCTCCGTATTTGACCGGGTCAGATGCGCCATGGTGTAATAATGGAATGCAATTGGTAAATCTGCATTGTCGGGAAGAGTAACCCTTCCGGAGGCATCTTTTTCAAATACATCATGAAATAGTTTACTTTCAGTATTCACCCATGTGACCTTCGTATGCGTTGTATCCAATCCTGTATAAGGTGGTATTCCCAAAGAAGAGAACAATTCATTGTAATTTGTCAATTGAATTTGGGGAGCTGGAAAAACAATGATATTACCTCCATTTTTGACATAACGGGTTAGTTCCTGAATAAGTCCGGTTGAAAATTCACTAATGTTGTTTAAGATGGTCAGCGGGTATCGTCCAAAAGAAGAATAATCTAATTGCTTATTGTTGGCATTTCGGTAAAGAAAGGCAGAATCTGTACTGAATAAGGCCTGAAGAAAAGAGTTTTCTTTGCCATCATTAATACATAAAACCGGGATTGCAGGAGAAATCGTGTAAGTAAAGAAAAACCGATCGTCCCACGTAACCGGATAGTCCGAAATTTCTAATGTGCCATATTGGATTCCAGATGTATTGTTGGTGTAAACTAACAGAACTTCTGTTTCACCTTCCGGGTTTACTGAAAAACTCGCAACCGTTTTTTGAACTTTGTTGATGGTGAGCCGAAGCGGTATTTTCTCCAGCATTTCAGTTCCACTATTCCTGATTTTGACTTTCAGTTTAACAAGTTGACCTGGCTGCTGGATGGGATTATCAACCGAAACAGAGTCAATATAGAGGTTATTTGTTTTCCCGGCTTCAACCGGCACAAAAAACCAGGTTGTGGAAGTGTCGGGTTTGATGTAAGTCAGCCCGGCTGTAGACTTCTGAAAATCGGAGATAAGATAAGCCACCCTGTTTGCATCATGGATTCTATACAGAAGATCGGATTGACGTTTGATGACTTCATCCATGGATTTAATGGCCGGGGTGAGTTTTACTTCATCCACGAGGTTGCGGAATTCATCTCTGCTGACAAACCGCTGATGCCGGCCTTCGAAATCATCGGTAACCAACTGGAAAAGATCAGATGGCTTGAAGGCTTCAGATATTTCGATTGCTTTCCTTTTCGCTTCATCCAAAAGCCTGCCCGAAGGTGAAAGTGCTTCCATGCTGAAAGAATTATCGATGAAAACACTTATGGCTTGTTTCCCGGTATGATTTTTTAATTGAAGCGGAGAAGGCAGATAAGGTTGTGAAAAAGCAAAGACGAGGCAGGAAATTGCCAGTAAACGGGCGATAAGGATCAGCAGGTGTTTGAGCTGGTTACGCTTTTTACTTTCCTGCTTGATTTCTGCAATGAACCTGACATTCGTAAAATAGACTTTCCTGTATTTCCTGAAATTGAATAAATGGATAATGATTGGAACCGAAAGTGTGAGAAGTGCGATAAAGAAAAGAGGTTGAGCAAATACCATTGTTTTGTATGCATTGTGGCCAGACAAAAGTAAAAAAAAATCCCGACTTATGCCGGGATTTCAAGTCGTGAAGAAAAGGAATATTAAATCACACCGTGATCTAACATGGCGTTGGCTACTTTAAGGAAACCAGCAACGTTTGCACCTTTTACATAGTTCACATATCCTTCTTTATCTTTTCCATATTTTACACAGGATTCATGAATACTACACATAATTTCATGCAAGCGATGGTCAACTTCTTTTAGTGGCCAGCTCAATTTCATTGCATTCTGCGACATTTCCAAACCTGAAGTGGCAACACCGCCTGCATTAACAGCTTTACCAGGGCCGAAAAGGATCTTGTGTTCGATAAATAATTCAACGGCTTCTGGTGTACTGGGCATATTTGCGCCTTCGGCAATGCAGAATACGCCGTTTTTTATCAGGTTTTGAGCATCTTCTTTATTCAGTTCGTTTTGTGTAGCACATGGAAGAGCAATGTCGCATTTAACTTCCCATGGCCGTTTTCCCTGATGAAATTTGGCATTAGGGAATTCGTAAGAATACGGTTTTACGATATCCTGATTGGAAGCCCTGAGCTCCAGCATATACTCAATCTTTTCGCCGGAAATTCCATCCGGATCGTAAATGTACCCGTCAGGGCCTGAAATAGTAACAACTTTTCCTCCCAGCTCAGTTGCTTTCTGGGCAGCTCCCCATGCAACGTTACCAAAGCCGGAGACAGCAACTATTTTCCCTTCGAAGGTTTGCTTTTTTGTAGCAAGCATCTCTTTTGCAAAATATACAGCACCAAACCCGGTAGCTTCGGGACGAATAAGGCTGCCACCCCAGTTCAGACCTTTACCAGTCAACACTCCGGAATTCTCACGAGCTACTTTTTTATACATTCCGTAAAGGAATCCGATCTCTCTTCCACCCACACCAATATCTCCCGCAGGAACATCAGTTTCGGGGCCAATGATCTTCCATAATTCCATCATAAATCCCTGGCAGAAACGCATGATTTCTGCATTTGATTTTCCTTTTGGATCGAAATCCGAACCTCCCTTGGCACCACCCATTGGAAGTGTAGTAAGACTATTTTTGAATATCTGCTCGAAGCCCAGGAATTTCAAGATGCTGAGATTGACACTGGGGTGGAATCGCAAACCTCCCTTATAAGGACCGATTGCATTGTTAAACTGAACACGGAATCCCCTGTTAACATGTACTTTACCACTGTCATCCATCCAACTGATTTTAAAAGTCAGGATCCTGTCAGGTTCAACCAGACGTTCAATAATATTTGCTGATTCAAACTGAGGATTTTCGTTGTAAACCTCCTCAATTGATTCCAGGACTTCTCGAACTGCCTGAAGATACTCAACTTCACCCGGATTTTTTTTCTCCAGGTCGTTCATGATTTTCTCTAAGTTCATTTTAATTGTGTTTTTGTAAGTTTATGAAACGATTGTTTATGAATTATGAGGAATAAATTCAGAGAGTTAAGGCGCAAAATTAATTTGTTTAAGGAGATTAACCAAATGAAACAGAGACTTTTTTCAACCATTGTGATTAAACGGCAATTAAGAGACTGTTTAAAAATTTCATTACGACAATTTCAATTCTTAATATAATTATCTTTCTTTACTGTACTTTCTTTGCTTCCACCAAAAGAAAGTACCAAGGAAAAGTCACCCCTGCACGAAATTCACTAAAAATCCTTTATATTTCAATCGATAAACTATGGAAAAGACAATAATCAAAAGAATAACAGTCGCCAGATAAGTGGCCTTCGACGTCTTCGGTTCCGGCGATGCCGGAGATCTCACGAAGTGAAATAGATGAAGGCGCAGCTGCGTTTTGGCGACGAGACAGCCCGGCCTGAGGGCAATAATAGATAGAAAAATATTGAAATTTACAAACAGTCTCTAAGTTTCTTTTGTTTCTTCGGATAATTATTTTCACAGAGAACCCCAAGCGGAATTTCGTGAATAAATCAGGGTAGAAACATCATTTATTCAACCAAGAAATCAAGATTCTTAAGTAATTCCATTGAAGCGGTAGAAGCGTTTTTCAAAGAAACATGGTAGGCAGAAAATTCTCTCCTGATTGGATAATTCCCACGCTGTTGTTCGAAGGCTTGTGGTTCTGCACGAAAACGGCGGTCATCTTCAAGAATAGAATATGTATGTTTAACAGCTTCTCTCAGGATTCCCTCAGATGTCTTATTTTTCCCATCAATAATCAACCCGGGATAATCCGGCTCAGGTAAATTTGCCGGAAACCATCCCTCGAAAGGCAAATTAAAGAATTGACCAAGTTCCCTCACAACAGTCGCAGTTCCATTGGCCTTGCCTTCAGCAGAATAGCCGGCAATATGCGGAGTTGCAAGGAAAACATGAAAAAGTAAATCCAGGTCAATTTTGGGCTCATTTTCCCATACATCTAAAACTAATCCCGGAAAGCTACCATTGGAAATTGCCTCTTTCAATGCTGCTGTATCCATCACTTCTCCTCTGGATGAATTGATCAGCCAGGCGTTTGGTTTCATTTTCCGGATGGATTCCCGATTTATCAGGTGCAAGGTTTTATTCTGCCCGGTTTTATTCAATGGTACATGAAAAGTCACGATATCCGAGGCTTGCAAAAGATAGTCATACGACACGAATAGTCCTGGTAATTCATTCCTTTCGCGGGGAGGATCGTTCAACAATACTTTCATTCCAATAAAGTGTGCAAGATTTTCAACTTGCTTGCCTACATTGCCTACTCCGATGATGCCCAACGTTTGATTTTGGAGAGAAAAGCCACTTTTCTCGGCAATCGTTAAAAGTGCTGAACTAATATATTGCCGGACTGAAGTTGCATTGCATCCTGGTGCATTCACCCAGCGAATCGAATTGTTCTCACAATAAACAGTGTCAATATGATCAAAACCAATCGTGGCAGTACCAATGAATTTTACCGAAGTTCCACAGAGAAGATGGTGATCACACTTTGTTGCAGTTCTGATCAACAATGCGTCGGCATGAAGAATCACATCTTTGGTGATGGCATTCCCCGGTAAATAAATGATATCAGCAAATGGCTCAAAAACTCCTTTCAGGAATGGTATTTTATCATCTGCAACAATTCGTATCATACTACATGAATCCCGATTTAAACGTATTTATAACCAAAAAAATCCTGGATGCCAGAAAGAAACTGGCAAAAATAAACCTTTCAGGGAAATTTCTCAGATTAGCATTTGTAATAAATTATCTATTGAAATAATCGGGACACCTAGTGATTCAGCCTTTTTCCGCTTTTCTGGACCCATGTTCTCACCTGCAAGAACAAAAGTGGTTTTTGAAGATATGGAACCAGCATTTTTCCCACCGTTCTCCTCAATTACTTTTTTTATCCCGTCTCTGGAAAATTGGTCGAAAGTGCCAGTGATAACGAAGGTCATTCCTTTCAGCTTATCACTCTTCAGCACTTGCTGAGCTTCTTTCATTTCAAATTGGATACCTTTTGACCTTAGACGATGAATTATCTCAATATTTTTCGGATTCCTGAAAAAATCGAGAATACTTTGTGCAATTTTTTCTCCTACTTCTTCTGCTTCGATCAGGTCTTTATATCCGGCAATCAGTAGATTATCAATGGAATTAAAATGAACTGTCAACCTTTTAGCCACAGTTTCTCCTACATAACGTATTCCAAGCGAAAATAAAACTCTATCAAATCCTACGGATTTCGATGATTCGATTCCGTTAAGGATGTTTGCTACCGTTTTTTCTCTGAAACTGATTTTCCGTTCTTTTTTTTCATCAGTTTGTGCGAACACCTTTTCCAAACCCAAAAGCTGGTCATAAGTCAGATCATACAGATCTGCGACAGAATGAACCAGGTTCAGGTCAAACAGCATTTCTATCTTCCCTTCCCCCAGACTATCAATATTCATTGCTTTCCGGCTGATGAAATGTTCCAGTTTCCCTTTGATCTGCGGCGGACAATTAACCTCGTTCGGACAGTACCATGCAATTTCTCCTTCTTTTCTGGTCAACGAAGTCCCGCATTCAGGGCATTTGTTTACGAATTCTACACGTATAAATGAGGGATTGCGATGATCCAGGTCAACGGAAACTATCTTAGGAATAATTTCACCGCCTTTTTCTACAAACACTATATCTCCAATCCTTACATCAAGGTTTGCAATGATATCTGCATTATGCAATGTTGCCCTTTTTACAACGGTACCTGCAAGAAGTACTGGTGTAAGATTAGCAACGGGTGTAACTGCCCCGGTACGTCCAACCTGGTAATCGATGGATAACAGTTTTGTAGCAACGCGCTCAGCTTTAAATTTGTATGCTATGGCCCATCTGGGTGACTTTGATGTATTCCCTAGTTCCTGTTGCTGTACCAAAGAATTTACTTTGATGACGATTCCATCGATGTCGAAGGGAAATTCGTGTCTGGCAGTATTGCAATTGTCGATGAATTCAAAAATATCCCCGATGGTCTTGCATCTGGCAATGTACCCTGAAATATTAAACCCCCAGCTTTTTGCTGTCATCAGGCTCTCATAGTGAGTTTCAGATCCCGGAATATTTCCCGGCAGGGAATAAAGATAACAATCCAGTCTGCGTTTTGCAACCTCTTTTGAATCCTGTAGCTTCAGGCTGCCGGATGCGGCATTTCTTGGATTGGCAAAAGGTTCATCACCTTCATCTACCTTGATTTTATTGAGGTTTTCGAAACTTTTTCTTGGCAGAATGATCTCTCCACGTATCTCAAATTCGTCAGGGAAACCAGCGCCATTCAGCCGAAGTGGTACACTGTGGATGGTCCTTACATTTGCGGTTACTTCGTCTCCCTGAACGCCGTCGCCTCTGGTCACTGCCTGCATTAAAATTCCATTTCGGTAAGTCAATCCGATGGCAACCCCATCATATTTAAGTTCGCAGACATACTCTGCATTTTTCCCGATAAGTTTATGGATCCGCTCTTCCCATTCTTTCACCTCTTCAACAGAATAGGTGTTGTTTAAAGAAAGCATCGGGAATTTGTGCTTAACCGGTTTGAAATCTTTTGTTATTTCACCTCCAACACGATGGGAAGGAGAGTCGGGACTGGCCAATTCAGGGAATTCTTTTTCAAGATTAATAAGCTCTTCCAAAAGCTGGTCAAACTCATAATCACTGATCGTAGGCGTCGAAAGAACGTAATAGCTGTGGTTGTGCTGACGGATCAATGCAGTCAGTTCCTGAACATGTTTTCCTGCTTCAGTTAGGTTCATTTGATCAAATCCGGGTAGAATAACGTATTTCTGTAAATATAAACGTTCCGGTTTTTATTGATTGGGTTTAGCCAGTGCACGACTTTATCTACCATCCCAGGTTCGATTGTCTTCTCATACACAATGAATGGAAAACATTTTCTGGCCTTGTTAACCTGACTTGGCAGGTTTTTGTCGCCCGTAAACAGGATGAATTGTGGTTGTGCTTTTAATGGAAACTTTGAAACCCTGATCATCAAGGATGCGGTGTTCTCATTTCCTATGAATTCATCATACATTCCGGGCCATTGCCCAAGATAAAACCTGGGAAACATCTCCGGTGATTCTTCGGAATCTGCAACCAGCAGAAAGTGGATATTCGGATATTTAGAAAGATAGGTCATTGTTTCGACCCTTGCACGTTTTGAGTAATCAACGCTCACAACAATCAGCAACAGAATGTTAGTTACCCAAAAAAATATCCAACAGGATTTCAGGAATTTTTTCCTTTTTAGCCAGAAGGAAGATTTTTCAGTAAATTCATTCCATCCGATGATGCCGGTAATGATGATAAATGGAATGATCGGAAGAATGAATCTTTCCTGTTTGTTGGGAAATACAGAATGAAGCAGGAAAAATAATGCAACAGGGATGAATATTACAAAGTATCTTCTCCATGTCCGGAGAAATCCGAAAAAGAGAAAACAACTTATCGGAGGTAAGAGAATTCCAAGAACAACAAGGAAATAATTATACCAGGGAAGTGTGATATAACTTTCTGAATCTTTAAAGTTGACTTTAAAATAGGTTATGATCTCCACAAAAGGTTTTCCCCAAATAAAATAATCAATGGTCCCCTGGATGAGAATAATCGGAACAATGACACCGAATATATATGCGATAGTTTCTTTCCATTTGCCCTGGATGAGTATTGCTAATCCAAGACCAACAGCAAAGAAAATGGTTTGTGGGCGAAGATTGAAAGCAAATCCAAGGAATAATCCGGCAAGGAAATAGGCCGCTTGCTGGCCCCGGTATTCTTGCCTGCTTACAATGAACCAAATGGCTAATATGATAAATGGAATGCATGCCATCTCAACCAGGTCGCGAACGCTCATCCAGGGCATGAACCAAAAAATGGCAAGCAACAAACCTGCCATCCGTGCAGATTTTTTGTTTCCTAACTTTTCTGTGATCTTATACCCGAAATAAACGGTCAGCAGCGACCAGGTACCATTGAGAAACCTGACCACAAGCATTTTGGATTGCGGATCATTCAGATGGATTAGTTTAAAGAAAGAGAACAAAAGGTAATGCAGTCCGGGATAAAAGAAATTGTGACCGGTTGGTCCGGTATTATCACCGCTTCCCGGAAGCCAGTTGTTATAATCTTTTCCATCAACCCAGGATTGTGCAGATTCAATAACGATAAAATGATCATCCATCATTCCCCATCCTTTGGCAAAAATCACAGATAGAAGCCGAAAGAAAATAGCTGCTCCCATGATCAGTATCAGCGGATTTTCATCCCATCGTCTTTTAATCTTTTCAATCATTATGATTCGCTAAATTAAGGTAATCCATTCGTAATAGTATTTCCCGATAATCGTTGGATTGATGCACATTACCGGGATTTGAGCCTCATTGAACATCATTGTTTCATCCCATCCTGCAACACTGAACCCTGGATTATCTATCTGTGGAATTGTCATGATCATGATCAGATCCGATTGATGGGTGATTGCACTGGAAACAATCTGTTTCCCAAAATCACCGGGTTTCTCAGCAGATTCTATTTCATAACCAACGTTCTTTTCATCAAAAATCTCTGTAATCTGATGGGTGATGATATTTAACCGGTTTTTTAGGTCTGGATCTTTCTCATTGGCAATATATACCAAAAATTTGGAATTAAAAAGCTTTGCCATCAGCAGTGCCCACTGCACTTTCTGACGTACTTCCAGATCGTTTGTAATGGGGAAAATAATCTTGTGATAGCCATTGCCAAAAGAACGCTTTTGAACCACAACAACAGGGCATGGGGAATCAAGAACAACCCGTAAAGCATAACTGCCAAAAAGATGCTGCAGTCCTAGTTTTCCATGCGTTCCAAGAATCATCATGTGGGCGTTAATTTCTGCTGCAATTTCGTTAATAACCTCGAAAATGCTTCCTTCCCGGGAGATGGTATTAACCGTAACTCCTGTCTCTTTTTCATAACGGCTCTTGTATTCATTCAGTTTTTCATTCACATAATCTAAGGATAGCTGTTCTTTTTTTAGAAAAGACTTGGTTTCCTTGTTGATCACATGCAGAATACATACGTTGTAGTGAAGAGACTGGGCCAGCTCAACACCGTGGTGAATCGCATTATCGCAAACTTCAGAGAAGTCGGTTGGAATCATCACAATCTTCTCATATTTGGCGTCTTTTTTCTCTTTCGTTTCCATTTCAGGGGATTTGTTAATTATCAATTTGGGTTTTGTTTATAAGGTCTTTTATTTCTTTAAGATTCTGCATTTTCTGTTCATTACGCAGCGCCATTGCCGAATGTGTATAATAAGTATGTTGTTCCAGGAAGCGGAGTTCAAGTAAAAGCCACTCCGACAGTGATGTGCAACTGATGTTAAAATTTTTCCATTCCAGCTGCAAATTAAAGGACTGGACAAAGAAGTCCTCCCGTCCCAAGCTGTCCAGATCCGCATCGCATATAATTCTTTCGGCCGGGTTATTGGCTTTTTGCGGAAGACTTGTGACCCGGATCAGACTTTCGATTTGAAGTATCTCTTCCTTGTTGTATCCAAACATAGGAAGTGCTTCATTGGCTATGCTAATCGAATAATTCTCATGATCAGCATACATGACCAGCATCCCTGAATCATGATAAAACGCAGCAGTTTCGAGAAGCAGACCTGTGATCCGCGGGAGTTTTTCAAGGTGTAACAGACGCACGACAGCTTGATGGACATCCAGTGTATGCGAAAGATTATGGTAACAAAGCTTTTTATCCAGCTCAGTACGTAACCTTTCAAGGATAAAGTCCCTTGCTCCAATAAAATCCATTATTTCCTGGTTAAATTATTCGTAAAAGTAGAAAAAATTAAGAAGGATTTTCTTTTTCCAGCTGAAAAGGATAATGCAAAAAGGAGAAATTAATTCTGTGTTCTCAGTTGATGGATTGTATCAGTTGGATTTGATGATGAAAATATGGAATGGCCGGCAACCAGAATATCAGCCCCGCAATCAATCAATTGATGGGCATTCTGCAAATCAACGCCTCCGTCAACCTCTATAAGAGCAGAAGATCCTTCAGTGATAATGAGTTTTTTTAATTCCTGGATTTTTGAATAGCTTCTCTCAATAAATTTTTGACCTCCAAAACCCGGATTTACTGACATGATCAGGACAAAATCGACCTCCTTGATGATAGCCGAAAGCAGATCCACCGGAGTGTGCGGATTTAATACGACACCGGCTTTTACTCCGGCCTGATGGATGGCTCCTATTGTCCGGTGAAGGTGTATACAGGCTTCATAATGAACGCTGATAAAGGATGCCCCGGATTTCGCGAACCGATCAATATACCGGTCGGGTTCAACGATCATCAGATGTACATCAAGTGGTTTGGATGCTTTCTGGTAGATTTTTTCAATAACAGGGAAGCCAAAAGAGATATTTGGAACGAAAACCCCATCCATGATATCCAGGTGAAACCAATCAGCTTCGCTCTGGTTGATCATTTCAATATCCCGATCCAGGTTCAGAAAGTCGGCAGATAAAAGGGAAGGGGCGATCAATGGCTTCATGCCCGAAAATTTTATCCGAGATAGGTTTTCAGGATCTTGCTTCGGGAAGTATGTTTTAGCCTACGGATGGCTTTTTCTTTGATTTGCCGCACCCGCTCCCTTGTAAGATCAAACTTTTCACCAATTTCTTCAAGAGTCATTGGGTGACTACCGTTTAACCCGAAATAAAGGCGGATGACATCAGCTTCACGCTGAGTCAAGGTAGAAACGGCACGTTCAATTTCTTTTCGCAAAGATTCGTACAGAAGTCCTGTATCAGGCGTAGTGTTTTCCTCGCTTCTCAGGACATCGTACATGGTGTTATCTTCGTCCTGTACCAATGGAGCATCCATAGAAACATGGCGTCCAGAGTTTTTCATAGATTCCTTTACTTCATTTTCGGAAATCTCCAGCAAATGGGCGATCTCATCGGCATTTGGTTCACGTTCGAACAACTGTTCCAATTGAGCATATGCCTTATTGATCTTGTTAATCGACCCGATCTTGTTTAATGGAAGCCGTACAATCCTTGATTGTTCTGCGAGAGCTTGCAGAATTGATTGACGGATCCACCATACTGCATAGGAGATAAATTTAAACCCACGGGTTTCATCAAAACGTTGGGCTGCCTTGATTAATCCGAGGTTCCCTTCATTGATCAGGTCTGGAAGACTCAATCCCTGGTTTTGATACTGCTTGGATACGGAAACCACAAACCGTAGATTTGCTTTGGTGAGCTTTTCCAAAGCAGACTGATCACCTTGCTTGATACGCTGGGCCAGTGCTACTTCTTCATCTGCAGTGATGAGCTCGACCTTGCCAATTTCCTGGAGATATTTATCCAGGGAGGCAGTTTCGCGATTGGTAACCTGTTTGGTAATCTTTAATTGCCTCATGCGATAAAAATTTAAGTGACCCCCATCTCTTCAAGAATCCTTTAACGTAAAAAAGGGAAAAAAGTTACAGGATCGACCAACTATTTTGAAGAATTTTGTTCGGGTTTTGGCAACAGAACTTTCCGTGATAGCTTCATTTTACCATTCTTTGGATCGATGCCAATGATTTTAACTTCAACAACATCGCCGACCTTCAAAGCGTCTTCAACTTTTTCAAGACGTTTCCAGTCGACTTCTGAAATGTGAAGCAGCCCGTCCTGTCCGGGAAATATCTCAACAAAAGCACCAAAAGGTAAAATACTTTTAACCTTTCCTTTGTAAATTTCCCCGATTTCCGGAACTGCAGTAATGCCCTTGATCTTGGCAACAACTGCGTCTTTGGATTCCATGTTATAAGCAACAATATCAATAATACCGAATTCTCCAACTTCTTCAATGACGATGGTCGTTCCGGTTTCCCGCTGCATTTCCTGAATCACTTTTCCACCAGGTCCTATAACGGCACCAATGAATTCCTTCGGTATCTTCATTTGGAAGATACGGGGAACGAATGGTTTATAGTCATCACGCGGCTTTGAGATCGTTTTCTCCATTTCTCCCAGGATATGAAGACGTCCTCTTTTCGCTTGCTCTAAGGCTTCTTTCAAAAGTTCATTGGAAAGACCATTCACCTTAATATCCATCTGGCAGGCAGTGATTCCATCGCGGGTACCGCAAACTTTGAAATCCATATCTCCCAAATGATCTTCGTCACCAAGGATATCTGAAAGTATTGCATATTTTTTTGTCGTTTCATCTGTAATCAATCCCATGGCAATTCCCGAAACTGGTTTTTTGATCTTCACCCCGGCATCCATTAATGCCAAAGTTCCTGCACAGACTGTTGCCATTGAGGATGAGCCATTCGATTCGAGAATATCGGAAACGATACGGATAGTATAGAGATTATTTTCCCCGGTCGGTAAAACTTCTTTTAATGCTCTCAGTGCCAGGTTTCCATGGCCAATCTCCCGACGGCCCGTACTGCGAATAGGTTTTACTTCTCCTGTAGCAAATGATGGGAAATTGTAATGAAGGATGAAATTTACTTTCCCTTCAATAACAGCACCATCTATCATTTGTTCATCCAGTTTTGTACCCAGGGTCACGGTTGTTAATGATTGAGTTTCACCACGAGTGAAAATTGCAGAGCCGTGAGCTGCAGGAAGATAATCAACTTCCGACCAGATCGGGCGAATTTCATCGAGTTTACGTCCATCTAAACGAACCCTGCTATCCAATGTAGCATTACGAATAGCTTCTTTTTCAACAGCATGAAAATAACGCCCGGTAAGGTTTGCCTTAGCTTGCTGGTCTTCTTCAGTCAAGGTAGCAACAAATTCTTCTTTTATAGTATCAAAGGAGGTTTTGCGAAGCTTTTTATTGGCAATACCTGATTTTGCTATATCATAAATTTTCTGGTAAGTGGCTTTCCTGATAACTTCCTTATATTCAAGATCATTAGTTTCGTGACAATATTCGCGCTTGGTTTTTGATTGTTCAATCAGCGCCGCCAGTTCAAGCTGGGCATTACACTGTTCTTTGATCGCTTCATGCCCAAATGCTATCGCCTGGATCATATCGATCTCCGAAATTTCTTTCATTTCACCTTCAACCATCATGATATTGTCGATAGAGGCAGCTACCATGATATCAATATCAGAATTTTCCATGTCGGAGATGGAAGGATTTATCACGAACTGTCCGTTGATCCTGCCAACGCGGGCTTCCGAAATGGGCCCATTGAAAGGAATATCACTCACTGCCAAAGCAGAAGAAGCGGCCAGGCAGGCCAGTGCATCAGGTAATACGTTTGTATCTGCTGAAATCAGGGTAATGATAACCTGAACCTCTGCGTGGTAGTCATCCGGGAATAAAGGTCTGAGCGCACGATCCACAAGACGCGAAATTAGGATCTCGTAGTCTGAAGGGCGAGCCTCTCTTTTAAAAAAACCACCCGGAAATCTTCCTGCAGCAGCATATTTTTCCCTGTATTCCACGCTCAGTGGCATGAAATCCACATTTTCTTTGGCATCTTTCATTGCTACAACAGTGGCCAGTAACATGGTGTCACCCATTTTTACGACTACCGCTCCATCTGCCTGCTTTGCCAGTTTTCCAGTTTCAATGGAAATAATTCTGCCGTCAGCTAATTTGAAATCTTTTTTTATTCCGATCATGGTGAGGTTTATTCTTTAACTAACACTAAAAAAGGCAATCGGGTGAATTGCCTCTTTTGTAAATAACAGTAACAGAAAGTTACTTACGAATCTTTAGTTTCTTGATTATCGTACGGTAACGTTCAATCTCAGTTTCCTTGAGATAATCTAATAATTTCCTGCGTTTCCCTACCATCATAACCAATGATCTCTCAGTTGCAAGATCTTTCTTGAATTTTTTCAGATGTTCGGTAAGATGCTGTATCTTTTGGGTAAACAAGGCGATTTGGGCTTCAGTTGAACCTGTATCAAATTCAGATTTCCCGAATTCTTTAAATGCTTGTTTCTTAACATCAGGCGTGATATTCATGTGCAAAGTATTGTGATTGATTGAAATTGAATATTTCTTATAAATGGGGTGCAAAATTAATACTTTCTTTTAAAGAATACAAATATTTATTCTTTATTCGACTATTCCGGCACTTCTGGAATATGATTTTCATCGTTTAGCCAGCTTTTTATTGATAAATATGTTAAAAATCTTAAATTTGTTCTGTATTAGCTACTAAATCTGATACTTCATCAAATCCCCTTTTCTTATGAAAAAACATCTACTCATTACAGCCATTCTGGCAATCTTTTTGTCAATAACCTTTCAACTTTTGGCACAGGTTGGAATTAATACCGATAGCAGCGCACCCGATTATTCGGCTATGCTGGATGTGAAATCTACATCCAAAGGTATGCTTATACCCCGGATGACACTGACACAGATTTCGGCAATTTCAAGCCCTGCTAACGGGTTGCAGGTGTTTTGTACTTCAGACAGCAAGATATACATTTACCTTTCAACAGCCGGACAATGGAAAGAAGTAGCTTATGGAACTGAAATAATTATACCTTTTTCATGCGGAAATCCAGTGACTGACACTCGCGATGGCAAAATCTACAACACGGTTTTGATTGGAGCGCAGTGCTGGTTTGCCCAAAACATCAACGTAGGCACTAAAGTACTTGGCAATACTAACCAAACAAATAATGGTATCATTGAAAAGTACTGTTACATGGATGATGTGAACAATTGTAACGTTTATGGTGGTTTATACCAGTGGGATGAAGCCATGCAATACTCAACAACAGAAGGAGTGAAGGGAATATGCCCTACAGGCTGGCATTTGCCAACAGATGCTGAATGGACAACCCTAACGACTTTTCTGGGCGGTGAAGCTATAGCCAGCGGTAAGATGAAAGAAACAGGTACAACACATTGGTTATCACCTAATACAGGCGCAACCAACAGCAGCGGTTTTACTGCTCTTCCGGGTGGCTCCAGACACCTCAATTTCGGTTTCTTCGATCTTGCATACTACGCCAGCTTCTGGTCGTCGTCGCAGGGCATTGCTACAGACGCGTGGTACCGGGACCTTTACTACAATAACGAGCACGTGTACCGTTATTACAACGGCAAGACCTACGGTTTTTCGGGACGGTGCTTGCAGGATTGATAACCTGCCTGGTGGCTGGCATCCCAGATCTCAGATCTGAAATCCCAACTCTGAGATGTGAGATGCGAGAATGAACCCGCCACCCGACAGGTCGCGAAGCACTTGTCGGGTAACTCCATAGTCCGTAGAGCTATGATGTCAATAACTAATCAACGACATATTGCAAATACATTGCCCGTAGGGCATCAACAATATAAATTCCCTACGGGAAAATGAATGGTTTGTGTGTCGGATATTTTTATTGATATTATTCCCCTCTGGGGAAAGCTAGAAATCAACAAATAGATTTGAAAAGGCAATAATGAACCCATTACCCGACAGGTTGCGAAGCTTTTGTTGGGTAATTGTCGACCTGACAGGAACTTCGTAACTTGTCAGGTAAAATAACGGATTAACCCCAACAAATAGATTATCTTTGTTAAAATGTGAAGATCGAAAAAAAATGGAAGATTTTAAAGAAGAATTTAAAATTAAGAGCGAAGAAGTCATCGAAAGGATCAAGGAGCTGATCCGCGAAGGCAATGTGAGCAGGATCATTATCAAGGATGAGGACGGAAAAACGTACCTTGAGATTCCTGTGACGTTCGGGGTTATAGGCGTTCTCCTTGCTCCGTGGCTGGCTGCGATCGGTGCCGTAGCTGCGATGGTTGGTCATCTGAAGATTGAGGTGATTCGGACTGAGGAACCTAAAAAACCGGAAGATTCTTAGACAAGATCGGCATCTTGAGTACTCGAATATTGATCAACGAATGTTGAAATAAGATCGAAAATCAGAATTTCGTTGATCAAAGTTCAATTGTTCAAATACAAATTGAAATCATAGCAGGAATCATTTCGAAATTCAAAAGTCGTTGTTCGATTAATCGATTGTTCCAAAACACCTGCCACGAAGCACAAAATCAACCAGCAGAGCTACCATCCAGGATTATTC
>CAIWTA010000073.1 GCA_903915465.1 uncultured Bacteroidales bacterium
AATGCCCAGTTTGGCAAAACTGTTAAGTCATGGGAAGTGTATCTGATGGACAGCAACGATGACTTGCTTTCGGAAGTAAGGGTTTTTGAAAATGATACCAGGGTTTTTGAAAATGAAAAAGTCTTTTTCTATCGCAATTCTTTCTCGGCCTATGATACTTTCAGGTTTTTAGGAAAGGCCGAACTCAACCTGGAATATGAACGTCAGGTCGGAACTACTGTGCGGGAAGAAAAGTATTCATTCTTTAGTGCCCCCGACAAGCAGTTCAGCGCTAAAGAAACTGAAAGCTGCAAGGCCAATTCCGGATGGATATCCTTGTATGAAAAGAATTGCCTGCGTGAGCTTCTGTTATCAACTGAAAGCTACGAGCAAATCGGTAATGAGCTCTTTCTGATCGTTGTTAAAACAGCAAAATTGACTCCATTCTTAAAAGATGGAGAATATCTGTACAACCTTGAAATCGAGTACGAACGAGCCTATCAGAACTCCTTCTTTTCGGTTCATGTCCCTGGAATTTTATCCAATCCAATAATACTAATTCAACCACTGACCTGGGATAATATCGAGGTTAGCTTTGACGATGTAGAAATAACATTTGACCAAATAGAATACTAATTATGGCAAGACAACAAATAAATGTCGGTATTGTACCTGGTGATAAACGAGGTGACAACCTTCGTGTCGGAGGAATAAAGATCAATGAGAATTTCACTGAACTTTATGATAGTTTGCAAAGTAGCCTGTTTTCGCCCGTCATTGCAGGAAAACATATAATTACTTACCAGGAAAGCATCCTTTTGACCGAAAAATATGAGTTCATTCCTGCTCCTGGAGTCGGGAAGGTCATTGATTTAATTTCTCTCATTGCCCGCATTACACCATCTTCACAAAATTCTCCATTGGATATTTATTCTTACCAGACATTGAACGTAACAACGGATGGTGATACTGAAACGCAGGATTGGGGTTATTTCCCGTCGCTTTTTCTGATGTCAATCAATAAAGTCATTCAAAGAATGACACCTGTTTTCTCAACTCAGCTATTTGAAAACACCCCAGTTTATGCTTGTCTTTCTGGGAAACAGGAACCTAAATCAGGCAGCTCTCAAATTGAGCTTTATTTCTTGTACCGGATCATTGATCTTGCCGGAATAATTGTTCCTGGTGGTAGTAATCCGTTATTTCAGGTTGTTCAGTCTTTTACCAATCAGACCGAAATTGTAATAGAACATAATCTTCAGAAGTATCCGACAGTCGTTGTCGTTGACACCACCGGTCGGGAACTTATTTCTGAAATAACCCATGAAACGCCAGATATTATGGTTATCCGTATCAATCCTTCTTCAAGTGGTAAAATAATTTATAGTTAACCTTTAATAATCCTTAAATCAAAATAATATGACAAAGAAAGTATTGGTCCCGCTGGACTTCAATAAAAACGAATTGCAGAACGCTGTAATTCAAAACCTCTCGTCCGCCCCGTCAACCCCGATAAAAGGTCAGAAGTATTTCGATACAACCGACAATTATGAAAAGTACTGGAATGGGACAGCCTGGGTCAAATCAGTTGATCCCACCTCAATTGATCACAATTCACTTTTGAACAGGGGCACCAATACACATGCTGCCATTGATACACATTTGGCATCAACGGCAAATCCCCATGCAACAACCAAAGCACAGGTTGGTCTTGGGAACGTTGATGATATCAAACAGATGCCATTATCTTACTTAGATATTGATGGTTCTCTGGTTGCTAATTCAGATATCAAAGTAGCCAGTCAGAAAGCTACCAAAACCTATGTTGATGGCCAGATCGCAAACGTCCAGGGACAGATTACAGCAGGCATGGTTTACAAAGGCACGTTTGATGGTAGCCAGACAATTGCT
>CAIWTA010000074.1 GCA_903915465.1 uncultured Bacteroidales bacterium
TTCAAACAGCGGTGACTTTTCTTTGGTACTTTCTTTTGGTGGAAGCAAAAGAAAGTACAGTAATGGAAGATAATTTTATTAAGAATTGAAGTTGTCGTAATGAAATATTTAAACAGTCTCTTAGTCTTTTTCGTCCCGATCTTGTGATAACTTTTATAACCTTAATTATAGATCATCCTTGTTAATAAAATCAGAAGATCGTTATTCCTTGCCCTCTATCACATTGCATAGCGTCAAGAAAATATCATCAACAGATCCTTCCCCAAATGCTTCCTTAAAAAGCTTTTGGCCTTTGTAATAATCGATTAATGGCCGTGTATGCTGATGATATTGAACCAGCCTGTTTCTGACAACATCTTCGGTATCATCTTTCCGCCCTTGTTCCTGGGCTCTTTTTAATAAACGGTTCACCAACTCGGTTTCGTTTACATCAAGTGAAAGAACCAGGGAAACTTTTTGCCTAAGTGTTTCAAGCATCTTATCAAGCGCTTTCGCCTGATTCAATGTCCGGGGAAAACCATCCAGCACAAAACCGCCGGCAGAACTGTGTTTCCGGAAAACCGATTCCATAATCTCAATGAGGAGTTCATCCGACACCAGGTGTCCGGCTTCCATCACAGCCTTGACTTTTAATCCAAGTGTTGTTTCCTGTTTTACTTCCATCCGCAGGATATCTCCTGTCGAAACATGTACCCAGTTATTCTTTTCAGCAATTTTTATTGCCTGGGTTCCTTTTCCCGCTCCCGGAGGGCCAAATAAAATGAGGTTGAACATGGGGATTATATTTTGAAGTGATGAGGTTTTATTTTAATCTGAGAATTACGGGTATTATGTAAATTCTGAATTAAGTATCCCTTAGCCAAGTCAGCTAAGAACTTACGATCTTATAAATATCGGGCAGATTCCTTCCATATCCATCATAATCCAATCCATAACCAACAATAAAATCATTGGGAATGCTGATTCCAAGATAATCGATCCGGAATGTCTTTTTAAATGCTTCCGGCTTAAAGGTGAAGCATGCCACTTTGATATTTGCCGGATTCAGTTTTTCCAGATCCTTTATCAGATGGTCAAGAGTAATTCCTGAATCGACAATATCTTCAAGAATGATGATATTCCGTCCGCTGATATCTTCACTAAGCCCTATCATTTCTCTCACCTGATTAGTAGACGTTGTTCCGGAATAAGAAGCCAGTTTTACAAATGAAATCTCACAAGGGATTGTGATCTTGCGGACCAGGTCTGCGGCAAATACAAATGATCCATTAAGAATCGCCAGGAACAAAGGTGTTTTACCTTGATAATCACGATTGATTTCATCGGCCATGCGTTGAACGGCAGCATCGATTCTTACAGATGGGATAGAAATTTCAAATTCCTTGTCTTTTACTTTTACCATTTACATTTGAGATCAAGATTATGACTATTTTTGTTGAGCAAACGACAAAGATAAGTAAATGGAAGCAAAAGTCAGCATTATCATGGGAAGCACTTCTGACTTACCGGTCATGGAAGCTGCCGCAAAGTTTTTAAACGAGATGAAGATCCCATTCGAAATGAATGCTTTGTCGGCCCACCGAACTCCTGAGAAAGTGGAGGAGTTTGCCAGGAATGCTGAAAAAAGAGGAATCCGGGTCATCATTGCTGCTGCCGGGATGGCTGCACATTTGCCTGGTGTGATCGCGGCCATGACTGTACTGCCTGTCATCGGAGTACCAATAAAGGCTTCTCTCGAAGGATTGGATGCAATGCTGGCAATATTACAAATGCCTCCGGGAATTCCTGTTGCAACTGTGGCAATTAATGGCGCCCAGAATGCCGCAATCCTTTCTGCTGAGATCCTTGCACTAGGAGACCCGGAACTTCGCAATCGGATGGTTGAATTTAAAGAATCATTGAAATCAAAAGTCGCCAAAGCAAATGATGAACTGGTAAAGATAAAATATGATTACAAGGTTTAAACTGTCTTTCCGGTTGGCGCCCGATTATCACGCTTGCCCTGGATACGGTCCGGCGTTCAAAAATGTATTCTAAATTGTCCTTTCGCGCAAGCCACCTCACCATAACGCAGTTGCACTTTCTTCTATCTCGCTTCAGGAGATTTCCGGCTGTGCCGGACCCAAAAACGCCGAGGCTGATCAGATTTGTTAACGCCAAAGAGATTCTCTCCGGTTCTTACACCTTGCTTTCTGCCAATATCATATCCCATAGGGATGCAATATTAATAAGTCTTCTGGCATGTATTTAATTATTTCATCGAACACTTGTGAATTATTTTATATTTTTGCCAAAATTTTCTGTTTAACCAAAACTTAAAACTATGAAAAGAACAGTCATGACAATTTTTTTAGCTCTTGTGACCCTTTATGCGGTTAACGCGCAAGATCTGACTTCAAAAAAAGGAACCCCGATTCTCCCTGAAAAAGGCGATTACTCTTTTTCAATTGATGCCGTTCCGTTTTTTGTTTATATTGGAAACATGTTTCATGGAACTAATCAAACCGCAGCTCCTACATTCGATTTCCCCGGACTAGGTGATGTACCCATGTGGACACTTCAAGTAAAAAAAGTTGTAAGTCCTACTATGGCTTTGCGTGCCAGGATCCGGTTGGGGTACAATAGCCTGACCTTAAAGAATACTATTGCCGACCAAACAGTTCCTCTTGGTGGTGCTGCTGCTTATGTAGATGATAAATGGACGGAAAGCGAAATGAACGTAGTGCTTGGAGCCGGAATTGAAAAGAGAAAAGGAAAAGGCAGGGTTCAGGGCGTATATGGTGCAATGGTAAACATTATGGTGGGAACTCATGGGAATAAGTATACTTATGGGAATGAACTTTCTACGACATATCCTACTCCCCTTTCAACGAATTCTCCCTGGACTCAAGATGAAACTAGCACCGGATACAATACATCTCAAACCAGTTCGAGAACTTTAACGAACAATGATGGCATGGCTTTCGGAATAGGAGTTAATGGTTTCCTTGGTGTTGAGTATTTCTTTGCACCCAAAATGTCAATTGGTGGTGAATTTACCTGGGGATTGATGGTTCAGGTTGCAGGAAAGAATAAGATTGAAAAGGAAGAATTGGTTTTAAATGAAAAATTAACTACTACGACTAAAAAAGGCGGTGGGTTGTATTTTGGTATTGACAATGGCAACACCGGTGGTGCAATTAATTTGAGTTTCTATTTCTAAAAGATAGAAATTGAGTTTCAAAACGGATTATTGCGGGAGGTTAACCCCGGGGTAATCCGTTTTTTTTACGACTTTCAGCAATTTTAAGGATCAGATCCGGATTTTCTTCAATCGCGTTCCCGACAACCACAACATCTGCGCCTGCATTCCAGATAATCTCAGCTTGTCGCACGGTTCTTATACCACCACCAATGATCAGAGGAAGAGCGATGGTTTTCTTTATCTTCTGTATCATTGAAGTGGAAGCTGGATTAATGGCTCCACTGCCACAATCTAAGTAGATCAGTCGCATTCCAAGCATTTCTCCTGCAAGCGCCGTGCAGCACGCAATATCGTCTTTGTCGTACGGGATTGGTGTGGAGTTACTCATATAAGATACTGCAGTTGGCTTACCGCCATCTATGAGAATATACCCTGTTGGAATGATGTCGAGCCCACTGGCTTTCAGCACTGGCGCGGCGATCACATGATTCCCGATCAGCATCTCGGCATTTCTTCCGGAAATAAGGGAAAGAAGCAAAATCCCATCAGCCTCTTCCAGTATCTGATATTGATTTCCCGGAAAAAGAATGATTGGAACTGAACAGTTTTCTTTCAGGATCTTAAGAAACTCCAAGTTCTTGTTCTTGGTCACCAGGCTTCCACCAAAAAAAATAAAAGCAACACCGGCTTTTTCCGAAAAATTTGCAACCTTTTTTATTCCCGCTGAAGTAAATTTATCAGGATCAACCAGCGGAACAAATTTCTTTTCTCCGTCTTGGAATTTCTTGTAAACGGTTGAGTTTTCTTTCATTTGGTATTAATTAAAAAGGAAAAACATAATATGTCACGCAGAGTGCCCCACCTCAAGGAAATTATAGGAACTTCAAAAATAATAACTTTTTGGTCAATTGTACTTTCTTTTGCTTCCACCAAAAGAAAGTACCAA
>CAIWTA010000075.1 GCA_903915465.1 uncultured Bacteroidales bacterium
ACATAGGTAAGCCATTTCTGGGGATCGACATCGTTCTTTTTACAAGTGCCGAAGAAGCTGTAGAACATAGCGATGTTCTCAGCCGCTTCATGATTACCGGCAAAGAGGTAGTTCTTGCGGCCTAAGGCCAGGGGACGGATAGAGTTTTCAATCAGGTTGCTGTCAATTTCCAACATTCCGTCTTTGAGGTAATTCTGCAAACTGATCCATCTGTTGGCGCAATATTCAAATGCGACGCCAATGGGGCTTTTAGGAAGAACCTTGCTTCGTTCATTATAGATATAGGAACCAATCTCATTGATGATTGGCAATGATTTTTCGAGTCTTAATTCATGTCGCTGCTCATTGGTCATATTCGCTTCACGGGCCAGGGCCTCGATGGCATACAACAATTGGATCAGTTTTAACACTGTCAATGCCCGCAACTGGTCGTTTGGAAGCGCTTTATCAAAATAACGGCGTGCATGAGCCCAACACGACAGGTGGGTGATCCCTACTGTTTCAGCCAGATGGGTATAGCCTGAGTAGCCATCTGTTTGGATATAGCCTTTGAATTTTGATAAATCGCGTAATGGTTCATTGGAAGAACGACCTCTATAATATTCAAAGAGTACCGATTTTGACAAAGGAGCAAACCTTACCCACATATAGCCCTGGTGCATGCCTGCGGGTTTATCTCTATCCTGGACTTTTATTGGCGATTCGTCAATCTGCTGGTATATTTCGCTGAAAACATACAGGCGATGAACAGCGAACAGGGGTTTGATGTGTTGGGATCCAAGTTTGACCCACGACTCGAATGTGCTTGTAGGTACTAAAACCCCCATCTGACTTAAGCGCTGTAGAATCCGAAAATAAGGCAGATGAAAGATGAATTTATCGGTATAGATCATTGATAATAAAGCGGCGCTGGCAATACACTTGTTAATGGGGCGGTTTAACTGGGCAATGACTTGCTTTTGGTTGCCCAGTTCATCTTCTTTGGTGATGTATTTTGGACGGATAACGCGGTTAATGTGTAGTGCGGCCGGAGTATAATCCAGTTCATCCGTTACCTCCCGGCCAATACATACCATTCCTGTTGTATCTTCAATTGGCTCAATAATGGTTTCAACAACAGGTAAATGCGAAGGTAAAGCCAAACGTCCAGGATGTGCCTTTTTAACCTTTTTACGCTGGTAAGCTATCCTGATGGTCTCACGTTCGGCTTCCACGGCTTGCTCAATCTCCAAGGCTTTTGGCTCAAACTCTAATTTAAATTGTTCGGGAAAGGATGATGAAATAAACCGTTCCCTTTTCGATCCGAAGATCATGCGCTGAAGCTGGGCATATTTGAACTTCTCGGCTTGAAGTTCGGCAGAGAGTTTTAACAGATCAGCGCTCTTTTCAGAAATGACAACATCTTTTTCGGAAATGACAACATCTTTTTCGGAAATGACAACATCTTTTTCGGAAAGGGCTGCATCTTTTATGGCAAGTGCAACTTCCAAAAAGACTACTCTTTTTGATAGAGTTTCTATCGTGAAATCTGTTGGTATTTGCTGCCCTTCCATGCATCAAATATACACATAAACCCTGAATTAACAAGGAGTTTAGCAAATATAAATGCAAATAAATCATCCCAATTTAAATCGCTTTTTTCGACGCATATCACCATACGACAGGCCTTCTAAAAGCATCAAAAGCTCTTCTCTTTTCATCTCTTTGGATAACTCATTAACAGCGGTACACCGATCATACCTGCCCCTTTCCAAACGCTTATAAAAAAGAGCGAACCCATCGCCATCCCAATATAGTAGCTTAATGTGCGTGAGGGACTTGTTTAAAAAGATGAAAACATCACCTGAAACAGGGTCTTTTCTGAGATAATTCCGCACAATCCCAGCCAATCCATCGAAGCCATTTCGCATATCGGTGGACTGGCAACACAGAAAGTAGCGAAGGTTGGCGCTTAACCCGAGCATCTATGAGTACACTTTAACACACATACCACCCGCGAACGTGATAACTATTTTCGGCTGGGAATCAGTATCCGTATGTTTTGAACAGGCTTCAACACTTAGATTGGTTTTAACAACAGGTGACAATTCCACAAAGGCAGGCGAATTGGCCGAGGCTTCACGCTTCTTGCGAACCCAATACTCGAATGCACTTTTGGAAAGTCCTATTGATGAGGCGAACGACCGTAGCGTTTGCCCACTGTTCTTCCATTCATCGACTTTGGCAAACATTGCCTCTGACTTTGGTGTTTTCATCTTACCCTGATTTTTGCCGCAAAGGTAATCCGGGTAGGACTATCGGAAAAGATGTGGTTGGTAGGGCGGATAC
>CAIWTA010000076.1 GCA_903915465.1 uncultured Bacteroidales bacterium
GTGAACCATTTAAGTTATCTGATTTGATGTTCCTGTATTTTCCTATAGGTGGGGCACTCTGCGAGAAAATAAAAACAACTTTTTAGTCAGTCCCTATTAAAATTAAAGTCCTTCGGACTTTTCTAAAATGAAAACCATGAAAGGGTTTCATTTAAATAACCGTGGGTGTAGCCCACGTGAAATTAAAAATAATAACCTTTTGGTCAATTGTTCTTTCTTTTGCTACCATCAAAAGAACGAAAGAAGGAAAATACCAGTCACCACATAAGCAGCCTTGACCAGTGCGGTCACGCCGAAGGTGTGAATCGAACGAAGTGAGATAGCGCTGGGCGCAGCTGCGTTGGGGTGACGAGGCCGCCCGGCCTGAGGGCAATAATAGATAGAAAAATATTGAAATTTTTAAACAGTCTCTTAGTTTTTCGAAAATTATCAATTGGATGTCTTTGTAAATCGGCACCAAGTAATAGTACCTTTGACGTGTTCTAAAGATGACTTACAAGTCCATTTCCATTTGAGAATCATAATAATACCTATGAAAGCAGAAAATGACCAACATCTGATTTCAAAAGCACCCTTTGGATATGCATATCATAAAATCATACTCGATGATGAAGGAAAACCCATTGATTATGAATTTATTGAGGTTAACCATGTTTTTGAAAAGCTTACGGGGCTAAAATCTTCCGACATTCTTAACAGCACAATTACAAAAGCCATTCCAGAAATTACACGGGATACGTTTGACTGGATTGGATTTTACGGTGAAATAGCTACCCACGGTGGTGAAAAAGAGTTCGAACAGTTTTCTGAAATTCTTAACCGATGGTATAAAGTGCTGGTTTATTCACCGCAGATAAATTATTTCGTAACAGTTTTTACTGATATTACTGACAACAAGCTGGTGGAAGAGAAGCTGGCTAAGGAAAAACGGAGACTTTTAGGCATTTTAGGTGGTTCTAACGTTGGCACCTGGGAATGGAATATTCAGACAGGAGAAGCAATATTCAACGGACGATGGGCAGAAATGATAGGTTATACACTGGAGGAAATCTCACCAATCAGCATTGAGATATGGAATAAATATACACATCCGGATGATTTAAAAGTGTTGGGTGAATTGTTAGAAAAGCACTTTAAAGGCGAATCAGATCATTACGAGTGCGAAGCAAGAATGAAGCATAAAAACGGTGATTGGGTTTGGGTTCTTGACAGAGGGAAAGTTCACGAATGGGATGAGGAGGGCAAGCCGCTATTAATGTCTGGAACTCATCAAGATATCACAGAGCGTAAGCAGATGGAGAGTGCATTGAAAGAAAGTAAGAACCGGCTGAGAGATATCACGTTCAGCATGGCTGACTGGGTTTGGGAGGTGGACGAGAAAGGCGTCTACACCTACTCCTCGCAGAAGAACTTTGGTCATGCTGGGGCGTTCCGTGAATACGTTATCGGGAAGAAGCCTTTCGATTTTATGCCACCGGAAGAAGCAAAGAGAGTTGCGGCAATTTTTTCTGAAATCATAGCAAATAAGGCACCCATCAAGGATCTGGAGAATTGGAACATCGGGAAAAATGGCGAAAGAATCTGTCTCCTCACCAATGGTGTGCCCATCCTGGATGAAAATGGGAATCTCAAAGGTTACCGTGGCGTGGATAAAGACATCACCGGGCGCAAGCATGCTGAGGAACTTCTGCTTCAGAGTAACAATAAATGGGAAGCTATTATATCAGCTTCACCAGATGGAATAGGAATGGCAGATTTAGATGGCAAGATATCACTTTTATCTGATTCGCTGTTTTCCATGTATGGATATCCGATCGACAAAAAAGAAGAATCTCTTGGGCGAAATATATTTGAATTTATTGATGTTTCGTCACACCCAAAATTGAAAGAAAACATCTCTAAACTATTATCTGGAGGAGACACTGGAGTTTCTGAGTACCTGGGAATTAAACAAGATGGCACACGTTTTTTTGTGGAGATAAATTCAGCAGTATTGCGAAATTCTGCCGGCAAGCCTGTTGAAATATTATTTATTGAAAGAGATATAACTGAGCGCAAGCGCACGGAGGAAGAACTCAAACATAAAAACGAACAACTTCATACAGCAAATGCCGAAAAAGACAAATTCTTCTCCATCGTTGCCCACGACCTGCGCAGCCCGTTCAATGTATTCCTTGGCTTCACACAAACAATGGTCGAGAAGCTGGACACAATGCCATTGAAAGAAATTCAAGAGATGCTGGCTCTTATGAAAAACTCCGCAACCAGTCTGCACAGGTTGCTCGAAAACCTTTTGGAATGGTCGCTAATGCAGCGGGGGATGACTTCTTTTAACCCCGTATCATTTTTATTGATGCCAAAAATTTCAGAAACCTTGTTGATGGTACTGCAATTAGCCAGCGAAAAGAGAATCATCATCAGCTACAATGTTCCGGAGGATTTGATGGTAAATGCTGATGCACAAATGTTTGAAAGTGTGATGCGTAATTTGGTTTTTAATTCTGTAAAGTTTACTTCCAAAGGTGGGAATATCAGCATTGCAGCAAAACTGATTCCCGGCAATTCAATTGAAATATCAGTCAAGGATACTGGTGTCGGAATGAATAAAAGGATGATCGATCATCTTTTCCGCTTTGATGAGATGACGACCTGCAAAGGTACCGAAGGCGAACCAGGCACAGGATTGGGGTTGATGATCTGTAAGGATTTTGTTGAAAAACACGGTGGAAAGCTATGGGTGGAAAGCGAAGAAGGTAAAGGAACCACTTTTTCTTTTACGTTACCGAACATAGCGGCCAAATCAGAATTAACCGACAAAGCATACAAATAAGTCAGTCGTTAAAGCTTAGCAGATAGCCGTCTCTTTAATTATTTATATTGTATTAATAACGAGCACATACTCGATTTTTCTATAGTCTGCAGTTCAAAAAGCAACCATTTATTTATTATATACAACAGTAGGCACAA
>CAIWTA010000077.1 GCA_903915465.1 uncultured Bacteroidales bacterium
CTACCCCGGATTCGATCCCAAGGACGCAGACCTGTTTATCCGGGGCACGCTTGAGTTCAACAGTGAGGTGGATATACGCGAGAGCAGACGGGTTTTCGTAAGCCTCAAACCTATTATCCGCTCTGTTGAAAAGAAGTATATACGACCTACACTTTCTTCGGAATTATTCGATGAGCTTAAAGCAGCCTGGCAATCCGATGTTGTTTTGACAACTGCACAAATTGCACTCATGGATTTGATCCGCCCCGCATTGGCTCATCTTACCATGGCCAGGGCACTGCTGGAAATCTCTATTGACATTCTGGATTGGGGCATTTTCGATTCTGCCGGCAATACGTTTGCCAACGTCTCTTCAAAGCAGGCTTCCAACAAAGATCGTATCTCTATTATGGCTGAAGCCAACCAGAAGGATGGGGAATCCGAATTGAAAGCCCTTCAACAGTTCCTTGATGAAACGGCCAGTGAAGATATATACCCGGCTTATTTCCATTCTTCCCGGTACGCAGGCATAGCCAAAGCTGAAACACGTAATGAATTCATAAATAAATCCGATAACTCATTTTTCCTTGCATGAAGCCACTTGATTATTTTCTCCAGGATGTCTTTGACATCATAAAGATCATTGCAATTCCGGTCATCGGGTTTTTCCTGTACCAATTTTATATAGGTGTGATCGCCTTAAAAAAATCAGTCGATAAGCTCATCATCCAGATGCAGTGCCGGGAAACATATTGCACTGAAAAGCATAAAGAAATCGGTGAACATTTGTGCCGCCATGATTTAGGGATCGAAGAAATTAAAGTCACCCTGGGCGATCATGGTGAAAGGATTTCGAAAGTTGAAGGTCAATTATCAAAATAGAAAAATATGAACGAGAGAATTTTTAAGAATTGGAAAACCACCCTGACTGGCATACTTATGCTGGTCGGTGGCTTAGCATTGGTCGGCTTGGGAAAGGCAACCCTGACCGAATACGTGGTATTTGCCCCGTTTTGCTTTGCTTTGATATTTGTCAAAGACCCATCATTTAAAAAGTAGCTATGGCAAAGATCGAACTGTTTGCCCCAAAAATCCTTCGTTTCGAAGGCGGGTTTGTCAATGATCCCAATGACAAGGGAGGAGCAACGAACATGGGAGTCACCCTTGCTACCTGGCGAATGGTGGGTTATGACAAAGACGGTGACGGCGACATTGACGCTGAAGATATCAAACTGCTTTCAAAAGAAGATGCGGTTAAAGTCCTGAAGGTAAATTACTGGAACCGCTGGAAAGCTGATCAGATTGCCAACCAGAGCGTTGCTGAGATCCTGGTTGACTGGGTCTGGGGCAGTGGAAAATGGGGCATTATCATTCCGCAACGCTTGCTTAAAGTCTCAGAGGATGGTATTGTTGGAACAGGAACTTTGTTTGCCGTCAATAACGTCAACCAGCGCGGCCTTCATGCCTCAATCTTTCAGGCAAGAAAAATCTTTATTGAAGAGTTGGTGAAAAATCATCCGGACCAGCTCAAATTTTTCAACGGATGGATGAACCGATTGAACAATTTTAAATTCATAGCATGATGAAACCGGGTTTCCTGATCCTGCTCCTGGCCGCCTTATTGTCCGGCTGTATTTCTGAAAAAAGATGCGCTGAAAGATATCCTCCTACAGAAAGGTCGGATATTTTTGTTCAGCATGATACTGTTACTTGCGTGAAAGATTCCCTGATCCCTTTACCTGCGGATAGCGGCTTGATCAAAGCGTTATTGGAATGCCAGGACGGCAAAGTGGTTGTAAAAGAGATTCTGGAAGTAAAGCCGGGAAAGCGTGTTGTTCCTTTCTTGAACATCCAGAACAATATTCTTACCACCGGAGCAAAGATAGACAGCAGCTCGATCTACTTTGCCTGGAAAGAAACCCATATCCAGGAATCCAGGATTGAGTCCA
>CAIWTA010000078.1 GCA_903915465.1 uncultured Bacteroidales bacterium
CCATTATTATTTTGCACGTAGTTGTATCCGGCAAAATTTCTTTCCCGGATCTGAAATTGCATTTCTCAGGATACTAAAAGATTATCTTCATAAGGATGTTTATGACGATGCCCATCAGACGACATGTACAGGAATTGCTTATCATTCAGCGTTGATCCCCTTTGAGACTACCCGGGCTGTTGTTGCCAGGCAATTCTCCCTTATGAACCAAGCAAATTTTACAAACTTTATTCCATCCTGTGTTACCTCGTTTGGTGTGTATTCTGAGGTGATCGAAACATGGAAAAATTTTCCTGACACATTGGATCAATCACGACAACAACTGAAGGAAGCCACCGGCAGGGAGTTTTCTCTACCTGAAACTATTTCACATACCAGCGACATTATCTATAAATACCGGAAAGAGATTGCTGAACAAGCCAGATATAAATTAATCAACAGAAACACCGGTGAACATTTAAAAGTGGTTGAACACATCGGATGCCATTATGCAAAGATGTTTCCCAGCAAAGGTATTGGCGGAGCAGAATATCCCTATGTACTTATAGGGATGGTTGAATCCTGGGGTGGGAAAATAATCGATTACCCGGAACGTCGTCATTGTTGTGGTTTTGGCTTCAGAAATTATATTATCAAGGAAAACCGTGGATATTGTTTATCCAATTCAAAAATAAAGTTTGACTCCATGGAGCCTTATAACCCTGATTTTATTGTAGCTAATTGTCCCGGATGCACTTATTTTTTGGATCGATGGCAATACGTAATTGCAGAAATGACGGGTAAGACCTATGGGAATGATGGATATGGAATCCCGGTCCTTACTTACGAAGAAATGGCAGGATTGGTGCTTGGAATGGATCCATGGGATTTAGGAATGCAGCTCCATCAGGTTTCCGTTGAACCTTTGCTGGATAAAATGGGAGTAGAGTATGATTCTTCAAAAAAGCACAGTGGTTATCAAAATGAAAATATTGGAATACCTGATAAACCGGAAAATATGAAAACATAGGAATGGTATTCATTTGAGGACGGAAAACTAAAACAAGTATGTTTAAAGCATGAACAATTCGCAAATAGTTTTGAAATAATACAACTAAAACAAAACATCATAAACTAATCTTAAAACTAAAAAAATGAAAATCGCTTTACCGGTCCATAATGGTTCAATAAATGAACACTTTGGACATGCAGAAAACTTCACAGTTTACACTATTTCACCTGAAAATACGATTGAGTCTGTCAGTCCTGTTGTAGCAGACGGATGCGGCTGTCATTCAGGAATTGCACAGACCCTGGCCGAACAGGGAGTATCCATTATGCTTGCCGGGAACATTGGCGGCGGTGCAATCAATCACTTGCATGAATTTGGCATTGAGGTGGTGAGAGGGTGTTATGGAGAAGCAGATCAGGTTGTTTCCGAATTCCTTAAGGGAACTATTATAGACAATGAGCAAACCTGCACGGTGCACGAACGTGGCTGCCATGATCATGAAGTAAAATAAAAACCGATGAACGAATTTGATCAGAAAGCCCGGGATTGGGATAAAAACAGGATGCATCTTGAACGAACAATGGCTGTTGCCAGGCAACTCAGCAAATTGATTCCTCACAAACCCAGCATGAAAGCGTTGGAATTTGGTGCAGGAACCGGTTTGCTGAGTTTTTATCTGAAAGACCGGTTTTCAGAAATCACCTTGATGGATAATTCAGCAGAAATGCTGAAAATGGCTGAACAAAAGATGGAGGCTGATGACCATTCGAAATTCAAAACATTGTTTTTAAACCTGGAAAAAGACGAATACAATGGTGATCCGTTCGATATCATTTACAGCCAAATGGTACTGCATCATATCAAAGATACTGCTGCAATCTTTCGGAAATTCAATCGAATGCTGAATCCGGGTGGAGTTTTGGCAATTGCCGATCTTTACCAGGAGGATGGTTCTTTTCATGATGGTAACATGAATGTTCACAAGGGCTTTGACCCGGAGAAACTTGCATCAGCTCTCCTTCAACAAGGTTTCCATGATATTCAGATTGATCCTTGTTTCGTTATTTGGAAAGAAGTCTCAGAAGGTAATATTAAGGAATACCCGGTTTTTTTAATGACAGCACATACATAGGAATATACATGATATGGAAAATCATTTACATCATGAAGGAAATTCTTCCGGCAGATTATTTATCAGTATTCTACTGAACGGTTTGATCACACTGGTTGAGATTGTTGGTGGGGTTTTTTCCAATAGTCTGGCATTGATTTCAGATGCCATTCATAACCTGAGTGATACTCTTGCTTTGATACTTGCCTGGTTAGCGAATAATTTCAGCGGGAGAAAGCCCGATGCCAGACGCACTTTCGGCTATAAACGATTTGAGATACTTTCGGCATTCATCAATGCATCGGTTTTGACAGCGATTTCCATTTATCTTATTTATGAAGCTATCCTGCGCTTTCTTCATCCGGAACCCGTCCGGTCAGGTCTTATGTTCATTATTGCCGGAATCGGGTTGGTGGCCAATCTTACCTCCATGCTTTTTCTGCACCGTGACTCCAATAAAAACCTGAATATAAAAGCAGCATATGTGCATCTGCTTGGCGACACATTATCTTCGGTGGCTGTTATTGGAGGTGCCCTCCTTATCTTTTATATGAAGGTTGTATGGATTGATCCTTTGTTAACACTCATCATCAGCATCGTGATCATTATTCAGGCATATAAAATCCTGCGCGAATCCGTCGATATTCTTATGCAAAGCACACCCGAAAATCTCAATCTGGATGAGGTCAAAAGTTATCTTGAAGAACTTCCACAGATCCGGAATATTCATCATGTTCACTGTTGGCGGCTCCAGGACCATGACATCCTTTTCGAAGCTCATATTGAAACCTCTGAAGACCTATTGCTTAGTGATTCCAATAAATTACTGAAAGAAGTTGAGGAAATATTAAAGCAAAAATTCCATATTAACCATACGACCCTTCAGGTGGAATTTGATGTTTGCGGAGATAAAGCGATGATAAAACAACCATAAACAATTAAGATAATATTTTTCCTGAGCTTATACGACCATAAAAAACAGCGTTCGTCGAAAGACGGAACGCCCGGATCGCTTGATGAAACCGAAGGTTTAGAAAGTGATTTTATTTTTTACATCGGTGATACTTGCATCGAATGATGTTTTGAGAAAATCAATGAATTTCTTGATTCCAGGAGTGAAGCTTGAAGTGAAGACGTTTCCGTCTGAATCATTCAGCCTCATGGAGCAATTGAAATCATTGGAGGAAATCTGGAAGCGTTCCAGCTCTGAGCGGGTCTGTCCCAGTTTGGCTCTTTTTTCGACGACCAACTGGAGATTTTCGACCTTGAAGATTTTTTCCAGCATGGTCATTTCCTTCTTTGGCTCCGCAGTGAGAATGACCGGCTTTTCCGGTTCAACTTTTTAAACCGGCTTTTTTTCTTCGGTTTTGTTTTCCTGCGGATTGAGAATCGTTTTTACGGCTGCAAGAAATGCGGTTGCTTCCTTGGATGTTCCGCCTTTGGTTGGCTTCTGTACTGGTGTGGTGATCTTTGTCATTGTGTTATCTCTTGCCCTGGCGACTTTTTTAGACATCCGGCTCGCCTGGGTTTGAGGAAAAATTTATGCCCCCAGAAGCAAACGGAATGAAAATTCTGGAACAAATGTTCGGGTCACGATTCCGGGACGGAATCTGAATGAACCCGAAGGGCTGCGGTTCCTTCAGGAGGCAGCGCTTAGTGACTCGACATTTTCATGAGTTTAACTTTGCCGGGAATTAAGAAAAAGGAGGGAAATTAACTAGCTTTTCTAAAACCAGATTTACAGTGGACTGCACTTCAGATAGGTCCTGGTCTCTTCTGTGATTTGCCAGCAACGTGAATTTTTAACCTTTTGTATGGTTAAGGATCGGGGTTGATGACCGTCTTCAAGGATCAAAATACCTTCCGGTTTAATGAATCCGGCAAGCATTTGCAGGAAAGATCCGGAATCCCTGACCATGTGAAACATATCCAGAGCATAGATCAGATCAGCTGTACCCGGAGGGATATCTGTCTCAAGGCCATTGGCAAGCTTTGGATAAACATTTGCAAGTTTGTATTTTTTAATGATTCTCCGAGCTGACGTTATGGCGAGTTCATGTATATCAACCGCATATACAGTTCCTTGTTCGCCGACAAGATACGATGCAGATTTTATATATCTTCCGGTTCCGCATCCCCAGTCTATCACGGTCTGCCCGGTCTGAATGTTAAATGGGTCCAACCTTGCATCGGGAGATTTGAAAATGTCGGTAACAGTGAATATGAATGCCATGATTTTGAATGCCCAATCCGGCATCCGGTCCATCTCATTGCCGCAGAGGATTTTGTTCATGAAGTCTTCTTGTAGGGTCCTTGCTCAATTTCCGGATGCCTGATTTTCCCACCTGTTGTGCCTGTCTGGAAGGCAAGGAAAACGAGCACAATTGCCATAACCAGTGTGGCAATATTGAATTTCTTCAAAAGCAATTCATTTTTCCTGGAAAACCACAATGCTCCGATTGCCACAATCCCAATTGCTATGAGTCCGTAAAAGAAGATATAACCCCAGGTTTCATGGTGTTCAATAGCATCATTACTGATTTCCGGATAGGTTTTAACGATTTCACCGGCGCCATCACCTGTTAGTATGGCAAAAACGGATAGGAATCCGATCAGAATATAAAGCCAGCAGGAAAGTTTTTTAAGTTCGGGACTTTTCCCGAAAATGGCAAGGAGATTGAAGAGGATGGCAAAGCCAAGCCCAATGATTGATAGATGGTTGAACATCAAATGAAAATGGGCTGCATTCATAATATTTTTGATTTATTTGACCTTGAAGGCGGTGTATTGTTCGCAATGGTACTAAAGTGCTTAATCAATTAACAACTAATTTTTTACACTCAATAATCGTCCTTGTTTGAATTTTCACCAGATAAATACCTTTTGCCAATGTGCTGATATCAAATTCAACCGTGCTTTGATCTCCGATCTCAAACTGCATTACCAAAGTTCCGGTAATACTATAGATGCTTATTGTTGTCTCCCCGGGCAATTTTTTCTTATCCAGAATTGTTATTTTAGTATTTGCCGGATTAGGATAAAGGATATATGTTTGCAACGGTGATACGGTTTCTTCAACAAAGGTACCGCCATTTGTGGTTCTTAAAATAGTTTCACCTTCACCCACTGCATAACCTGTATTGGCATCGGTAAAATACACTGACATTAAATCATTGGTTGTTCCGCTCGATAAAGCAGTCCAGGTTGTGCCTCCATTTATTGTTTGTAAAATAGTTCCTTGCAATCCCACTGCATAACCTGTATTGGCATCGGTAAAGCAAACTGAGTTCAAATATTGATTAGTTCCGCAGAATAATTCATTCCAGGTTATGCCTCCATCGGTGGTTTTTAGTATGATTCCATCACCTTCGTATAAATGTTGACATCCAACAACATAGCCTGTATTGGTATTGGTAAAGTAAACGGAACTAAAAGAATGAGTTGCGCCGATCAATAGTTCAGTCCATGTTGTTCCTGCATCACTGGTTTTTAAGATAGTTCCAATATTACTCAAAACATAACCCGTATTGGCATCGGGAAAGAAAACTGTGTGCAAATATTGAGTGGTTCCGCTCGTTAATGCAGTCCAGGTTGTGCCTCCGTTGCTGGTTTTTAAAATGGTTCCATTTTCTCCCGCTATATAGCCAGTATTGGCATCGGTAAAGTAAACTGAAGATAAAACTTCATGGGTTCCGCTCGATAAAGCTGTCCAGGTTGTACCTCCATTCGTGGTTTTTAAGATGGAGCCATTAGTAACAGGAGGAGCCATGAGATTACCACCTACCGCATATCCAGTAATGGTATCAGTAAAGTAAACAGACAATAGATAATAAGTTGTTCCGCTTTCTAAAGCAGTCCAGGTTGTACCTCCATTTGTGGTTTTTAATATCGTTCCATCAGCACCCACTGCATAACCTGTATTGGCATCGGGAAAGTTAACAGAAGACAAATAAATTTTTGCAGTTCCACTCGATAAAGGACTCCAGGTGGTACCTCCATTACTGGTTTTTAAGATGGCTCCACTTTCACCCACCGCATATCCCGTGGTGGCATCCGTAAAGTAAACTGAATATAAATCTGCTCTTCCACTCGTAAAAAGTGTCCAGGTAATGCCGCCATCGATGGTTTTTGACAAACTTCCCCATTCACCCGTTGCATACCAGGTACTGTCATCGAAGAAGTAAACGGAATACACGATGCTAGAATTTCCACTCGATAACGTTGTCCAGCTTGAGCCTCCATCAATGGTTTTTAAGATGGTTCCACCTCTAACCACCGCATAACCTCTATTTGCATCGGAAAAGTAAACAGATATCAAAGCATATGATGCTCCGCTCGATTGAGCAGTCCAATTTGTACCGCCATCGGTAGTTTTTATGATAGTTCCAGAAAAACCCACTGCATACCCGGTATTGGCATCGGGATAGAAGATTGAATATAAATTGTTTGTGGTTCCGCTTGATAAAGCAGTCCAGGTCGTGCCGCTATTGATGGTTTTTAAAATCGTACCAGAATCACCTACCGTATAACCTATATCAGCACCGGTAAAGTAAACTGACCTTAACAACTTGGTTGTTCCGCTCGATAAAGTTGTCCAGGTAGTGCCTCCATTGACGGTTTTTAGGATTGTTCCCTCACCACCCACGGCGTAGCCCGTAGTGGCATTGGTAAAGAAAACAGAATATAAGTCACTGGTTGTTCCGCTTGATAAAATAGTCCAGGCGATACCTCCATTGCTGGATTTTATAATGGTTCCATAATCACCCACAGAATA
>CAIWTA010000079.1 GCA_903915465.1 uncultured Bacteroidales bacterium
CCTTTTGTCGTAGGATTTCGTTTCCCCAATTTGCTGGATCATGGTGATGCCAATGGGTCATCATCGTACATGCGTAACAATATTTACATTTATTACCGCAGCCAGTGATAAAATTGATTGTGTCATCAGCCCATTGGCGTTGTGTTCTCTTTGTTCGGATTAATTCATTTAATTCTTCTGTAAACTTTTTTTCCATGATTTTTACTTTTTGGTTTAGAGCAAAGGTACGAAATATTTATTACAAAATCAGTTTAAATTATTGATATACAGAACGTTATGCGAGTAAAAAAATTAACCGATCATTTTTTGGATAAACCCCGTTCATAATACCAGCAAAATATGCTGTTTAAAACAATGTATATTTTTGATTTCTTAAAACTAAGAACCCCTCAGATGCCAAGATCAGGGGGTTCTAAAAAGTAAATATTTATGAAATACTCCCCTTTCGGGGATAGATTATAATCTATATATTAATTACAAAAACCATTTTCTCACTTCATAAACAAAAACATTCCAGTAAATAGAAATTTTCCAAATAAATTTCTTTAAAAAGGAAAATTGTAGCTAATTTTAACTGTTTTTAATGAATTCAACCATATAAAATCGCTTATAGCTAATCCCTATACGGTTTTTTATTTTTTATCTAAAAATGAATTTAAAGTTATAGCTTTAATTTTAATTTTGTTATTTAAAGTTATAGCTTTATCTTTGCATCACTAAGTTAAATGTATAGCTTTATGAAAACTCAAGAATTGATTTTATCTCAGACCGAAAATAGGATGCGTAAAATTGCCAAGATAAAGGAAGATAACCCTCCTAATGGCTGGATTTACACAATACGAATGGCTCTTGACATGTCAATGAGGCAACTGGGAAAGATGGTTAATATTACACCTCAAGGAATCAAAGACATCGAATCACGTGAGAAGAGCGGGAATATTACTCTTGCGTCTTTGGAACAGATCGGCAAACATTTAAACATGAAGTTGGTCTATGGTTTTGTTCCTATGGATGGGTCATTACAGAAAATGATTGATAAGCGTGCTATTGTCGTTGCAAAACAGATCGTCTCAAGAACTTCCAGAAGCATGACATTGGAGGATCAAAAGGTCAGCCCAGCAATGTTAAAAAAATCAATTAAAGCTAAAGCTCAGGAAATCAAACAGAAAAATCTAAAATCACTATGGGAATAAAAGTGGAGTACATTGGAGGACAGACACCGCTTGATGAAATCGAGATTTCGGGTTTGAAAATCAAGACCATTTCGACTGTTGGAGAATTAAACGAACACGAGCAGAACAATATTGAAGATGCTGTTCAGTGGGCTCTAAATCGCAAAATATCCATTGAAAACCTATTGACAAAAAAATGGATATTCAATCTTCATTACAGGATGTTCAGTAAAGTTTGGGATTGGGCTGGGGAAAAACGTACTACAAATAAAAATATCGGTGTTGATAAAAACTCCATTGAACCAGTATTAATTCATATGCTTGATGATGTAAAATTTTGGATCGCAAATAAGACTTTTGATCCAATCGAAATTGCAATTCGGTTTAAACATAAATTGGTCTCGATTCATTGTTTCCCAAATGGCAATGGTAGACATGCAAGATTGTGTGCAGATATTCTGATCAAACAATTGACTGATCAGGATGGATTCTCATGGGGAAGTCGTGTAAATCTTTATCAGGAAAGTGACTTAAGATCAGCATATATTCATGCATTAAAGATGGCGGATGGTGGTGATTACAGATCATTAATTGAGTTTGCTCGTTCTTGAAGAAAATCTCTCTCTAATAAACGTTCAACTTCATTTATGATGAAAAATATTACTTCGAAGAAAAAAGAAAATTCAAATATTAAATCATGGACTCAGATCAAAGATGATGTCTATGGAGGAAAAGGCTCACCACGCAGGGATCAACTGGAAAGAGATGTTGAGGCATTCAAAATTGGCGTTATGATCCGTCAGGCAAGAGAATCAAAGAACATGACCCAAGCGGATTTAGCAGAACTGATCTCAAAAAAACGCAGTTATATTTCCAGAGTTGAAAATGATGGGAGTAATATGAATCTCAAGACGTTATTCGATATCGTTGAAAAAGGTCTTGGCGGCAAGGTGAATATTGCAATAGAAGTTTGATCAACCTACAGGATAGGCTTTTTCAATTTTAAAGATTCAGTTATTCTGTTTTAGTCTCAGTTGTGGGTACAGCCGGAACTCCAGCAACAATCTCAGGTTTTTTGGGCAATGCCTTAACCAAATTTGCTAATACAACACCTTTTCTTCCAAATGAGTTCTTAGCTGGCTTTTTCTTTTTGGGTGTCGCTTTCTTCACCAGAATAGGTTTCTGTTCAGGGACTGGCTTTACAACAGTTTTAAGAATCGGTTTTTTTACAACCTTCTGAATTTTTTTAACTGGTGTAGGTTTGGCTTGAGTTGTTGGCACAACCGCTCTCTCTGGTCTACCCCTTTTCTCGGATTTTTTAATAATTGGTTTGGTAGCCGTTACCGTAGCAGTTTCAACTTTTTTTGGTTTTCTACCTCTCTTTTTAGGAACCTTAACTTCAGCGACTTTTGTCTTTGGCTTACGCCCTCTCTTCTTATCAATTTTGATTTCCTTTTCAAGAAACACGCCTTTTGCTGGTTTTATGGTA
>CAIWTA010000080.1 GCA_903915465.1 uncultured Bacteroidales bacterium
AATACATTTGGGATACGGAGCACCATGGTCATTCCGGATGAATTTCAGAATGATACCAGCAGTATCAGTCTTGAAGATCCCGACCTTTGGGAGAACATTATAATTGGGAGCGACACGGCCAACAATGATAAGGTTATCCGGCCCGCATTTTTTAATTCCGCTGAGCCAATCCACCAATGTGTCAGGGTGCAGTGTTTCTTCGAGCGTTAATTGTCCTGTTTGCGAGCTTTTGCAGAAATAGGGAACATATTCCGGATATGGAGAATAGTTATAACCGACAGAGTAAAACGAACCCGCCTGTTCCGCATTTGATATGATTGACCCCACATGGTTACCAGCGATAGCTGAAGGCCGATGCCACTGCTCATTTCCAAGACTGTCGGTTTTGACGAATAAATGCTGAAGCAGTGTGATGTTTTGATCGGGAGGCGGCATTCTGTAATAGCAAAACCCTGTAAAAAACATCCCATTGTCGCTTGTTAAAATGAAATCGCCAAGACCGGCATTGGTGAGGTCTGAATTGCCATAACCAGGCACCAGCTGTACAACGGACAATTCATTTCCCGCTGTATCGAATTTCCGGATCTGGTTGCCTTCATGATAATCGTTGGATGCATAATTCGTAAGCACCAGGTAGTGGTCATTTTTAACGATGACCATCCTGCTGTAATTCATCCCTGGATAATTAAGCACCTTACACCAAAGTTTTTGCCCGCAGGCATTCAACTTCATGATGAATGGGTCTCCCTCGGCATCGAACTGTTTGGTCTCACCGACAATGATAATATTTCCATTATTATCTTCATCAACTGAGTAAGGGAAGAATTTATAAGATGAATCAAAGAAGGTTTTAGACCAAAGAACATTTCCATTGATATCGCATTTAATCAGTACACCATACTCAAACTCCTGTAAATTCCAAATGCATAAATTTATAAGGATGCCGTTGTCATATGAGTTTTTAACGAATTCAATCGTTTCGCCTCTGTTTTGAAGGCCATAGTATCTTTCCCAACCAATACCCTGAGTCATTCCTGAAGTGAAAATCAGGAATGAGAAAATAAGTAATCCTGTAATCCGCTTGATCATGTCTGAAGAAGATAAGGATGCAAGGGCAAATATAAGGTAATTATGCAAGGATAATTGATAATTCACAATGGTAACATTCATTATTCGTTCACGATATTCTCCACGACAATTGATGTCAACACCCTTCCAAGCGGAGTCCATTTCGTTAAGCTGGTCGGCGTGAAGAGCGTGCAGGTGGGGAAATTCATCAAACAATAAAAGACTCAATAAAATCAATTACTTTAGCGATATATCTGATCAAGTCAAAGTTAGATATTTTGGAAGTCCCCGCTACCAAGTCAAATGCAAAGTGCAAGGTGCAAAGTGTAAATAATTTGCATTTTGCATTTTTTGTTTCACATTTCAGATGATCATACACCATCCTGGCAATGATATCGGTTCCGATTTGTTTCATATTTTTAAGAATTAACAACTCACCGGAAAAATCATCGATCTGATCGAAGTGGCCGATGATCAGGAACCTACTATCCGAATCATCTTCTAAGGGAACCTGCATTCACTTTGAACTTGAAACTTCGATTGAGGTCTCCTGAGGAATTCTG
>CAIWTA010000081.1 GCA_903915465.1 uncultured Bacteroidales bacterium
AGGAGCGGAGCGACGAGTTTCCGCAGTTTAGCGATCGACGAAGATTTTTAGTGAATTTCGTGCAGCGGTGACTTTTCTTTCGTTCTTTCTTTTGGTGGTAGCAAAAGAAAGAACAATTGACCAAAAAATAGTTATTATTTTGGATGTCCTATATTTTCATATAGGTGGGGCACTCTGCGGTTATCGCTAAAATTGTATCCTTTGAGACAACCTCATCATAATAAACGAAATAAATAAAATTTAAACAGTCTCTTAATGGGTTAGAATTGTTTCATTTCCCAAAGTTTTCTTAAATTCGCTTTCAAAAGAGATGTAAACATCATTCCATGGAAGATCCTCACGGGGACGAAAAACCTCAGAATCAGCCTGAAGAAGGTAAAAAGAAGACTTCCCGCCGCAAATTCATTCAGCTTATTGGCCTTGTCGGTGCCGGTGCTGTGAGTGGAATTGCTGCGCTGGAGTCGGCCCGGTACTTCGAAAATGCCAAGACCAAAGGTGGAAAGAAACAAATCCTTCTCACCCAAGACAACAAATTAGTTGAGGTTGACTCACTGGAAATAAAAGCATTAGAGAAGTCGCCCAAAGATAAATTGCAGGAAACCGGACGCGAAGGCATTCCCGGAAGACGATGGGTTTTGGTTGTTGACCTTGCCAGGTGCCGTAATGCGCGCCGCTGCATTTCAGCCTGTCAGGAAGCACACCAGCTCCGCCCGGAGCAGTATCACGTCAATACATTGCAGATGCAGGATTCTCCAAAAACTGCACCCTACAATATGCCAAAGCATTGCCAGCATTGCGACAATCCTCCTTGTGTTTCGGTCTGCCCGGTAGACGCCACATTTAAACGTCAGGATGGAATTGTACTCATCGACAATGAACGGTGCATCGGTTGCCGCTTCTGCATTGCTGCATGCCCTTATTCAGCAAGAATTTTCAATTGGTTTGAACCAAAGGATGCGGAAAAATACAAGGATCAGCCATACAATGTTGAAATGAATGTTCCGCAGAAAAAAGGAACTGTCTCAAAATGTCTTTTCAGTGCCGACCATTTACGGGATGAAAAACTCCCCTACTGTGTCTCAGCCTGTCCCAACAGCGTTTACTATTTTGGTGATGAAAATGAAGATGCAGTTACAAACGGAACAACAAAGGAGACTGTGAGGCTGAGCACACTGCTGAAAAATAATGCAGCTTACCAGTTGATGCCGGAGTTGGGCACAAAACCAAGGATCTATTATCTTCCTCCCAAAAACAGGCTATTTCCTTTCGAACCTGCAAAAGATGCTCAACCCGAAAAATCTTGATTTTTATGGCTGAAACAATACCTTCTTTCGAAAGTATCACCCACGACCTGACTCGGCATATCAATCTCAGCAAAGGATTTAAAATCTGGATGACCTTTCTGGTAATTGGTTTGGGCGTTTGCCTCTATGCCTATTACCTGCAGTTAAAGAATGGCCTTGGAGTTGCCGGTATCCGGGATTACATTTCCTGGGGTATCTACCTGTCGAACTTCGTCTTTTTTGTCGCTTCCAGTTTGATCGGAATGCTGATCAGTGGCGTTCTTGGGATGATCGGCGTAAAATGGATCACTCCAATCACCCGAATTGCCGAAATTATTGCCATTGCTTTTTCTGCCATCGCAGGCCTTGTGATCGTTATGGATATGGGGCGACCGGAACGCCTGGCTTATGTCTTCATTTATGGCCGTTTTCAATCGCCGATTCTCTGGGACGTTACCGTTGTTACCACCTATTTTGTACTGAGTGGCTTGCTGTATTTCCTCACACTCATTCCCGATCTTGCCCTGACTCATCATAAAATTGACAAACTTCCTCCCGTTTTCGGGAAAGCATATAAGATCCTTTCTCTGAATTGGGCCAATAAGCCGGAACAAAATGCCATCATCAACCGTTCCATCCGCATTCTTCTGTTGCTCCTGATTCCATCGGCATTGGCAATACATACAGTGACCTCCTGGTTGTTTGCCCTGACTTTACGGCCGGGGTGGGACAGTACAATCTTTGGACCCTACTTCGTTTCCGGTGCTTTTGTTGCAGGTTCATCAGCTGTGATCATTGCCATGTATTTTTTCCGGAAAAACTACAAGTTAAGTGAGTACCTGACCGATGTTCATTTTAACAATATGGGCAAACTTCTGGTATTGGTATCATTGGTCTATCTGTATTTTAATGTGAATGAATTCCTCGTCCCCGGATATAAACTTCGCAGGGCAGATGCCATACACCTGCAAGATCTTCTTGCCGGACATAATGCTTTGCTTTTCTGGACGGTACAGATAGGCGGATTGCTTTTCCCTGTCATTCTGCTTCTCTTCCGGAAAATGCGAAATCCGGGACCCTTGATGCTCATCTCCATTGCGATGCTTCTCGGAGCCTGGTTCAAGCGATTCATCATCGTGATCCCGACCCAGGAACATCCATTTTTACCTATTCAGCATGTTCCGTTAAATTTCAAAGTTTATACCCCGACATTGACAGAAATAGCAATCACTTTTGTGTCTTTTTTCCTTGTTCTTATAATAATAACCTTGCTCTCCAAATTTTTCCCTGTCATCCCTATCTATGAAACTGCGAAAGAAAAAGGAGTTGCAACAATCACGATTCCGTAATTATTCATCCAAACTGAAGAAAGAAATGGATTTCAAGAAATGTTTTGTACTCTTTTTTCTCCTGACGATACTTCCCTGGATGAAGATATCTGCTCAAACCTGGATAGTTCCAGACGAAGCGAAGACGAAAGTAAGTCCTTTCATTTTTACCAAAGAAACGGCTGAAAAAGGACAAAGTATTTACCAGAAAAACTGCCAGTCCTGTCATGGAATTCCCCGTCAGAACAACCCTGCGAAGATCATTCCTGATCCGGGAGATCCGGCAGCAAAAAAATACCAGTCACAGAAAGATGGCGAAATGTTCTGGAAAGTCACCAGCGGAAAAACCCCAATGCCGCAGTTTCAGAACATACTGAGCGAGGAAGAACGCTGGAATGTCATATCTTTTGTGAGAAGTTTTAATCCTGAATATATACAACCACAACCTGAAACCAGGGCAGGATTCTCAGGAAAGATCATCAAACTCAGCATAAATTATATCCCTGATCTGAAGAAAATCAAAGTTATTGCCATGGAAGTGACCAAAGACAAGAAACTGATTCCTTCGCAGGGGGATAAAATTATCCTGTCCGTAAAACGGTACTTCGGTGAAATGCAGTTTGGAGATCCAAAAATCACCAATCAATCAGGATTTGCCTTATTTGAAGCGCCTGTTGATCTTACAGGTGATAAAGAAGGGAAAATTGAGTTGACAGCCCGTGTTGATGACCCCACAGGGAAAGTCGGAGATGCACTGGCAGCTGCCATTCTTGCAATAGGGAAACCAAATACTGCCCCGAGTCTGATAGCTTCGAGGGCATGGTGGTCAACCCGTAAGATGGCGCCTGTCTGGGTAATCGCTACTTTTTCATTTGCTGTGATCATAGTCTGGGGATTTATTTTTTACATTCTTCTTTCTCTTCGAAAGATCAGGAGAATTGACCTTTAAAGCTGGATTATTCATTCATTTAATACCACTGAGGCACTAAGAACACTAAGGAACACTAAGAAAATTGATCATAAGAACAAATTAGTTTATTTTGCTTAATATTACAAACCCTCAGTGGCTCTTGGTGTTCTCAGTGTCTCAGTGGTAAAAAAATAAAAAAGGAAGTAAACAGAAAAAACGATGGTCACAAAGCACATAATTACCTTCTTCATGATCCTTGGGGTAATCATGAATTTTCACTTTCAGATGCATGCCCAGAATGCAGCAGACACAACAGAAGTTGGGATTATAGAACACCTCGGGTCCAATATTCCAATGGATCTTGCATTTACCACTGAAGCCAGTCTGAAAGTTCAGCTAAAAGAGATTATTCAGAAACCAACTATCCTGGCGCTCATCTATTTTGATTGCCCGGGTGTTTGTCCCCAGATTCTTTCCAGTGTTTCCGATGTCATCGAAAATATACAGATGGAACTTGGCAAAGATTACCAGGTGGTTACGGTGAGTTTTAACCCCCAGGATACGCCAGAGAGAGCCAGGGATAAGAAGAACCAGTTCATGCATACGAAAAGTAAACTTCATCTGAAGGATTGGCTCTTTCTGACCGGTGACAGTTCCAATATCCTGAAGCTCACTAATTCGGTGGGATTTAAATTCAAGCAGGCCGGTAATGATTTTATCCATCCGGCTTGTATCCTGATTTTAAGTCCTGAAGGAAAGATCACACGGTATCTTTACGGAACTTCATTCCTTCCGTTTGATGTAAAAATGGCACTTATCGAAGCCCAAAAAGGATTGGCAAGACCTACCATCAACCGGGTGCTTGACTTTTGTTATAGTTATGATCCGGCAGGACGAAGGTACAGCCTCGAAATAACCAAAGTCAGCGGAATTATCATCCTGTTTTTTGCTCTGGTCTTTTTGGGTGGCCTTTTAATCCGCAGCCGAGTTAATAAAAATAGAAATAACCTACCCCGGATATGACAGAAGAATCTTATCCTATTGCTCATCCCAGTTACCTTGTTGATACCGGAAAACGGAAAGGCATCAAGGCCTGGCTGACTACTTGCGACCATAAAAGGATTGCATTGCTTTACCTCTGGTCAATTATGGTATTTTTTATTATTGGCGCGATTCTGGGTGAAACAATGCGTACCGAACTTTTTCGGCCTGGTCAGCAGTTTTACGGCCCACAAACCTATAATGCAATTTTTACGCTTCACGGCCTTATCATGATCTTCCTGATCGTGATTCCCGGACTCACGGTGGTATTTGGCAATTTCGTGATGCCGATTATGATCGGTGCAAATGATGTGGCTTTCCCCAGGTTGAACCTGTTCTCCTGGTATTTGTATATCCTGGGTGCCGCAGTGGTTGTCGTTTCTCAATTTGCAGGTAGTGGCCCACCGGATACCGGCTGGACATTCTATGCGCCTTACAGCACACAAACACACACCAATGTGATCGCAGCGGTGAGCGGAGCATTTATTCTCGGGTTCTCATCGATCCTTACAGGAATAAACTTCATTGTTACGATTCATCGCCTCCGTACTCCGAAAATGACTTTCTTTAAAATGCCTTTGTTACCCTGGGCTGTGTACGCTACCGCCTGGATCCAGGTTCTTGCAACCCCGATCATCGGAATCACACTCTTGATGATCATTGGTGAAAGGGTTTTTCGCATTGGTTTTTTCGATCCGGCATTAGGTGGTGATCCTATTCTTTATCAGCACCTCTTCTGGATCTATTCCCACCCAGCCGTCTATATCATGATCCTTCCGGCAATGGGCGTCATTACTGAAATCATCCCGACATTCAGCCAGCGACGGATCTTTGGTTATAAAGCTATCGCCTTCTCCAGTCTTGCGATTGCCGGCGTCGGTTATTTTGTTTGGGGACATCACATGTTCACTTCAGGAATGAGTAAGGAAGCCATCTGGGTTTTCTCGTTACTGACTTTCCTCGTAGCAGTTCCAAGTGCCATTAAAGTGTTCAACTGGGTAACCACGATGTATAAAGGATCTATTGATCTGAAACCACCAATGCTTTATGCCATGGCTTTTATCTTTCTTTTTACCATCGGTGGTCTCACCGGTCTTGTACAGGGGGCGCTGGCCACTGATATCCAAGTACATGACACTTCTTTTATCGTGGCACATTTTCATTATATCATTTTCGGAGGTGTCGGATTTGCCTTCCTGGGAGGTCTTCATTACTGGTATCCGAAAATGTTTGGCAGGTTATACAACATCCGAACTGCAAATATTGCCTGGGGTTTCCTGTTCACCGGATTCAATCTGCTCTATTTTCCGCAATTTGTGATAGGACTGGAGGGAATGCCCCGACGTTATTTCGATTATCTGCCTCAATTTACCCTAAGTCAGCAGATATCAACTGTTGGTGGTTATTTGCTGGGGATAGGTTTGATCATCATGATCGTAAATCTTTTTCGTAAAAGTGGAGAAAAAGCTCCCGACAACCCCTGGGGTGGTAAAACACTGGAATGGCAACTTCCTTCACCTCCACCCGAGGAAAACTTTTCAACACCACCGAATGTGAGCGATTTTCCGTATGACTATGATTAATGGTTAACCTGAAATTTATTATTTGAGAATTAGAGTCTGTTAAAAATTAATATTTATCGATAAATCAAGTTTGATTTATTTACGATTAATTCGATTTACGATTTACGATTTTACAATTCTTTAAGAATGTTAATCTTAACCATTTCCATATATTACTTTCCTTTATTTGGTACTCAAAAATCTTCATTCGTCAATATAATCGTAAATCGAATTAATCGTAAATTTTAAACAGTCTCTTAGAATGATATTTTATTCAGAATTCATCAATGGAACATACCGAACCTGACCGTGATGATATAGGTGCAAAACTTGGAATGTGGGTTTTCATCTTTACCGAAATTTTATTATTCGGTGGATTATTCCTGGTCTATGCAATAATGCGTCACCGCTATCCGGAGGATTTTCATCTGGCTTCCAGGCAACTGAATACATTTATCGGTGCCTTGAATACCCTGGTTTTGCTCGTCAGCAGTATGACCGTTGCCATGTCGATAAGTGCTGTGCAGAAAAAGGATAAACGAATGGCTACCATTCTTCTACTGATTACGCTTCTTTGTGCCGTCATTTTTCTGGTGAACAAATATTTTGAATGGGGACACAAAATCAGCCTCTCATTGTACCCGGGCTCTGACCTGATGATGCAGCTAAAACATGGCTACATCCTTTTTTTCAGTCTTTATTTTTTCATGACCGGGCTTCATCTTCTGCACCTCATTATCGGAGCAATCATTTTGGGTGTTGCGCTGGCCAAAATCCGGCTCGGACTCATCAATGACCAACATTATGTTCTACTTGAAAACGGAGGTCTTTACTGGCACCTGGTTGACCTGATCTGGATATTCTTGTTTCCACTTTTGTATCTTATTACTTAGAAAATAATCCTAAATTGCCCAACTAACTTTCAATCATTTAGTATTTCCATTTATGACAACAGAAGAAAAACACATCACAAGCTATAGTTTATATGCCAGGGTGCTGATCATTCTGATGGTTCTGACTGCAATCACTATCACAGCCCCTTCGCTTAATCTCACAGCTTTCACTATACTTATTGCGCTTGTGATAGCATCAACAAAAGCAGGGATTGTTCTGACTTACTTCATGCATCTTAAAATCGAGAACACCCTGCTAAGAATTATGGTGATTATGGTGCTGGGAATTTATGGTTCAGTGATCATCCTTACTTTTGCAGATTATATCTATAGATAATACTGATGAATTATGATTATGAATTATATTATCAACAGAAGCGAGTACTCAAATACGCAGCAAGCTGCGGGAAATAGACCCAAAAAGTGATTTAAACATTTAAAAACAACTTATTATGAAAAAATTAGTACAGATTATTTTGTTCGCAGGGATTCTCACTATCCTTGGAAACACAGCGGCTGCACAAGGTTCAGCCGGATGGCAAATTGTTTTGAACAACGACCGTTCGCCCTTATCCATTCTCATCTATAACAATGAAATGACTTTCTATTTCAATCCGAAAACTGATACACTTTTTTTCTCATTAAACAACAAAAAACCGATCAAAGATGTTTTCACCATCGAAGTAACTCAGAGGAACAGCAAAAAAACGATTTTTGTTTCAACTGAAAAAAATCTTTCATCAGGGAAATCACAAATCGTTGTACCAATGGGTGATGTCTATAAAGCCGCTGCAAGTCAGAAATTACCGGCTAAACCCAAATACACTATTTCGATAAAAGAGAAAACTACGGTAAAAGAGAAAATCAATTTCGAATTTAAAGAATGAGGCCATTCCAAAAATAGTTCAGAATTCATAATTAACAGTACATGTACACCGGTGCATCTAATTTTGTTGAAGGTGTCGATTGGGTTTTTAAATTGATCTTCGGGATAGGGTTTTTCTTTCTTTTCCTGATCACCGGAATGATGATCTATTTTGCCATCCGGTACAACAGAAAACGGCATCCCAAAGCTGAACAGATCAAAGACAATATTGCCCTGGAGATCGCCTGGATTACGATCCCGACAATTATAGTCATCCTGATGTTTTATTATGGTTATGCGGCTTTTCAGCCCATGATCTGGGTTCCACGGGATTCCATGCAGGTGAAAGTGACCGGAAGAATGTGGCAATGGAGCTTTGAATATCCCGGTGGTCGTCAGGCAAATGAACTCGTTCTTCCGATCAATCAACCGGTGAAGCTTAATCTTCATTCGGTGGATGTGATTCATGGTTTTTCCATTCCTGATTTCAGGGTAAAGGAAGATGTGGTACCGGGAAAAGACAACTATATGTGGTTCAAGCCACAGAGGCTGGGCGATTACGAAATTTTCTGCACAGCTTATTGCGGTGTCCGGCATTCTTACATGGGATCTAAAGTGCGTGTGGTAACACAAAAGGATTTTACACACTGGCTGGCTGCGCTGCCATTGGCATCAGCGGAACCGGAAGGTCTTACGATCCTGAAGAAAAATGCCTGCATCGGTTGTCATTCCATGGATGGTTCAAAATTGGTGAGCGTTTCCTTTAAAGGTCTGTTTGGCAAGACAGAAACCGTCATCACCAACGGGAAACAAAGAAAAGTCATGGTTGACGATACGTATATAATTGCTTCTGTTTATGAACCTGACAAAGATATTGTATTCGGCTACCAGAAAGGTATCATGAAAAGCTATAAGGGGCTGATAAAGGAAGATGAAATGAAAAAGATCATCGATTACCTGAAAACACTGAAATAATATTGCAACTATCTTCAATTCGCAGCTTTCTCACCCTTATCAGGGTTACTTTATCGCTCGCAGTTACATTTTCCGCATTTGCAGCATACATCATCTATACAGGAAAAATATGTGTTGCATGTATTGCACCCATGACAGCTGTTTTCTTTCTTGCAGCAGGAGCTTCTATCCTGAATCAGATCCAGGAAAGGAAAGTTGATTCCCTGATGGAACGGACGAAAAACCGCCCGATCCCTTCCGGGAAAATAAAACCGGCTGCTGCACTTGCAGTTTCCATCTTCTTTTTTGTTGCAGGAATTTTTCTGTTTGCGCAGAACAAGTTGTGGATTCCACTTATGCTGGGAGCAGGAAATGTTGCCTGGTATAATGGAGTCTATACCACTCTGAAAATGAAAACTACTTTTGCGCTGATCCCCGGTGCACTCACAGGTGCTGTTCCAATTTTTATGGGCTGGTCGGCAGCAGGTGGATATATCCTGGATCCGGAACCGGTTTTTCTTGGATTGTTCATGTTTTTCTGGCAAATCCCACATTTTTGGTTACTTATGCTTACTCATGCCACAGAATATAAAACAGCCGGAATACCCGCTATTACTGATCATTTCAGTTCTTTTCAGGTGAAAAGGATGATCTTATTGTGGCTTGCAGCCGCTTCAGTGACATCCCTGATGATGGTTACCCGGGGATTTTCCCACCATCTCCTGTTGGCCGGATTGATTTTGTTTCTCAACATGATGCTGCTTATAATAACAATCTACAGGTTTTTCATTGCATCTTTCCACTCCGTCAAATTGCTGTATATCCTCGTAAATTGCTTTCTATTCATCATCCTGCTTCTGCTCATTTGTGAAAGCCTGGTTTCGTAACTAACAGGAGCATACACCTTATCTGCACCTTATCTACACTTTATCTAACCAAAGCATACAGAGACCTTAGACAAAGCATAGACATAGCATGGAGAAGCATAAGCAGCCTTGACCAGTGCGGTCACGCCGAAGACGTGAATTGAACAAAAAGATGTAGCCCGGTTGCATCATCCCGTGAAGTGAAGAGCCAATATTTCGTATTTTTGCAGAAAATTACGACCTTCTTCCTTCACTCAAAGATGTCCATGAATAAAATATTTACCACACTTATTACGCTGCTGCTTTTTACTCATGCATTTGGGCAGAATGGCTGGAAACAAGATGAGATGGAAGTCAAGGTGTACATAACCTCCAAAGAAGAAGCAAAAATTCTTCAGAACTTACACATAGAAACAGAAATCTCTTCACAAAATGGCAACACCATCAACGCATATGTTATTCCTGCAGAGCTTGAACGTTTGAAAGCCACAGGATTGCATTATTCAGTTTCCATTTCAAACCTAAATGAGCATTACAGGAATTTTTGGAAAAATCAGGTTCCGCCCGGCTATAAAACCTACGACCAGATTGTTGAATTGGCCGACAGCCTTGCGACTAATTATCCTTCCATTTGTAAGAAAGTTATTTATGGTACCACCCTCGGAGGACGGGAACTATCAGCGCTTAAGATCAGCAGGAATGTCGACCTGGATGAACCTGAACCAGCTATTCTTTTTGATGGCGGCATTCATGGTGATGAGGTGCTTGGCCCTGAATTCGTGATCCGTTATGCCAGGGATCTCTGTACCGGCTACGGATCCAATACTACCTTCACAAATCTTATCAACACACGGGAAATCTGGCTTTATTACATGGTTAACCCGGACGGAAGAGCCAATATGAGCCGCTATAACAACAGTGGAGTAGACATTAATCGTGATGCGGGTTACATGTGGAATGGCGAAGGTTCCAGTACCGGAGCTTTTTCGCAGGAAGAAACTAGAGCCTTACGAGATTGCATGATTGAGAACCAATTCGTGGTTTACACAAATTACCATGCAGGAACAGAAGGAATTGTCTATCCCTGGAGCTACCGTGCTGATCCTACCCCTGATAATGCCCATATCAATCAACTTGCATCAGTCTATTCAAGTACTTCCGGATATACCAACCTTCCTTATGGCGAAGGTTATTCTGTTCTGGGATATTATAGTAATGGCAGCACCAAGGATTTTCTTTACGGTTCCCTTGGAAATGTAGGCTGGTCGATCGAAGTATCAAACGATAAACAGCCGCCTTCCTCCCAGATTAGCTATTATTATGATCTCAATGCTCCGGCTATGACGGAAATGATCAATCGCTGCGGATATGGACTGGAAGGTCTGGTTACTGATTCTCTTACAGGAAAACCTTTAGCAGCAGCGATCTGGGTCAACAGCTATTACCCGGTTTATACCGATCCGCGTGCCGGGGATTATCATAAATATGTTATGCCTGGGAACTATGCGATTACCGTGACTGCCAATGGTTATAAATCCAAAACTATTTCAAATATTGGTGTTCCGATGACCGGATCTACAATAACCAACTTCCAGCTTGTTCCGGAATTAACATGGTTTGTTTACAATGTTTCCGGTTGCCAGATCCCGGTGACCACTTTTACCGGATTTACAAATCCTGCATTCACTCCGGCAGTAGTGGGAGCTCCGGATAGCATTACTTACTCACTCTGGAGAAATGGATGGATCGTTCTCGATATGGGAGATACGATCTTTAACGGAAATGGGAATGATTTCAGGGTAGTCGAAAGCGGCGGTACACCGGAAGGATTTATTTGTTACGCCGGATCCGGAAAAGACGGACCCTGGCGAAGAATCGGTTCGGGTACAGGAACAACAGCTTTTAACCTGTCTTCAGCCGCCGGTGGTTCTGTCAGTCAAGCCCGCTACCTGAAAATAGTGGATGATGGCGATGGTCCTTCATCCGGGACGGATCTCGGGTTTGACCTGGATGCTGTGGAAATGATCACTCCACCACTTTTGGTAGATTTTGCTGCAACAAAAACAAATACATGTGTTGCCACGGCAGTGGACTTCACAGATCAATCGCTTGGCAACCCCGTATCATGGAACTGGCTTTTCCCGGGAGGAACGCCCGCGTCATCCATGGTGCAAAATCCGGAAAATATTGTATATCAAACTCCAGGAATTTACAACGTCTCTCTTACCATTTCGAATGGCACTTCATCAGGCACAAAACTGAAATCCGGTTTTATCAAAATAAATCCAGCACCAGTTGTTGATCTTGGCAATGATACCACCATCAATGCTTCTGCCTCCATACTTCTCAATGCAGGTAATCCGGGAAGTTTATTTCTGTGGTCGACAGGAGATACAACACAAACGATTGTAGCAGATTCTGCCGGCGTCGGGATCGGATTAGAAAGTTATTCGGTATTGGTAAATGACAGCAATGATTGCAGCACATCCGACACTATCCGGATCACTTTCTCAGAGACGGTGAATACCAGAGAAAAAGAAAGAAAGGATGAAATGACAATTTATCCTAATCCCACGGATGGGATTCTGCATCTTGCGATGCCTGGTTTCAAGTTTGATTATATCCGTCTTTTTACAACATTGGGAAGAAAAGTTTTTGAAAAAAGTATCGGTTCGGAAGAAAGCAGGATTTCTATAGATCTTTCTGAGCTCCCGGAAGGAATTTATTTTATGGAAATTGCAGGGAAAGAGAAACAATATTTTGAAAAAGTTGTTATCAGGTAAATTCTGAATACTTTTGGTTTCTTACAGTAATATGTTCTTTGAGTTATTGTTTTTTTACCACTAAGTCTTCTCCTAATAAAAATAATTAGAAACATCAAAACTGATAACTTAAATGGTTCACGCGGAGTTCCGCAGAGTTATGCGCAGAGTTCCGCTGAAAAAAATATTATTATGATCTGCGAGACTCTGCGCATAACTCTGCGAGACTCCGCGAGAAAAAATATTATTGAATATCAAATAATTACATCAAGTTATTTAGTAGTCCTCTCCTGAAAATAACCCTCAGGAAAGGACTTAGTGGTAAAACCCTGAATTACCTTGAATTTACAAACGAAAATATTTTAATGCATCTCTTTTACAACCCTGATCTTGACCCTGAATTTTTTTCTTTATCGGAAGAAGAGACCCGGCATATCACAAAAGTTTTGCGGTTGACAGAAGGAGATCATATTTTCCTGACAGACGGAATTGGAACCCTTTGTGAAGCAGTGATCCTGAATGCGCAATCCAAGAAATGCCTTGTTCAATGCGGACCACTAAAACATGAATATGATAAACGGCCTTTTCATCTGCATATCGCCATCGCTCCGACAAAAAATATTGACCGGTTTGAATGGTTTCTTGAAAAATCAACAGAGATAGGGATTGACGAGATCACTCCGCTGTATTGTTCCCGCTCTGAAAGAACTCATCTAAAAACCGAAAGGTTAAAAAAAGTTCTTATTGCAGCACTAAAACAATCACTCAAAGCTTATTTACCCAAATTGAACGAACCTGTTGAGTTTTCAAAGTTCATCAAAAAAAACGCAGAAGGCTCGAAATTAATTGCTTACTGTGAAACAGGGAATGAAGCAGAATTGCAGAAAGTTTATCAGAAAGGTTCCGATTCGCTGATACTCATAGGCCCCGAAGGTGATTTTTCTCTCGAAGAGGTCGATCAGGCAATAAAACATGACTTCATTCCAATAAGCCTTGGGAAAAGTCGTTTAAGAACAGAAACCGCCGGTGTGGTGGCGTGTCACACCATCAACCTGTTGAATCGGTTATAATCAAATTATTCTGAACCATAAAATGAGTAATTCGTGCGAATCTAGTGTTAAAATTGGTCAGATGCTTTGCTGATCAGGTAACTTTGATTTTATTAATTAATTACGCAGAGTTCACAGAGAACCACAGAGTTTCACAGAGTAAAACTGTAATAGATATAATGAAAACAAAAAGGTATATACATTAAACTCTGTGGTTCTCTGTGTCTCCTCAGTGTGACTCAGTGAAATAAAAGGATGTAAAAAACAATCCTCGATTTGCATAATTCCTCGTTTTTAAATAAAAATCATTTATTAATGAAAAGATTAATCTTTCTTTTGGGCGTTTTTCTGATCATAACATCCTTCGCTCCTCCATCTTTCCAGATCGCTTTATTAAAATACAACGGTGGAGGCGATTGGTATGCCAATCCTACATCACTGTCCAACCTTGTAAAATTTTCCAACAAATCTCTTGGAACAAACATTAACGAGGAGGTTCCGACTGTTGATGCAGGAAGTCAGGAGATATTTAACTATCCTTTTGTGCACATGACGGGACATGGGAATGTAATATTTTCAGCACAGGAAGCCAGGAACCTGAGAGATTACCTGATCGGAGGAGGATTTTTGCATATAGACGATAATTACGGGCTTAATCCATATGTCAGGCCGCAGATGAAAAAGGTTTTTCCTGAACTCGACTTTATTGAACTCCCCTTCAATCATCCGATTTATCATCAGCAGTTTCCTTTTCCCAACGGTCTGCCCAAGATTCATGAACATGATGGGAAGCCGCCCCAGGGTTTCGGATTGATCTATGAAGGCCGGCTTGTTTGTTTTTACACATACGAATGTGATCTGGGCGATGGTTGGGAAGATCCTGACGTTCACAAAGATTCCGAACCCACCAGGCTGAAAGCCCTGCAAATGGGAGCCAATATCTTACAATTCGTATTTACAGGAAAGTAATTCTTTTAGCTACCTTTGTTTCTGCTTAGCTATCAGTAACCGGCGATCAACAAATAGCCCATGGGTGACCTCTACAATCAACTTGCACAGGATGTAAGATTCAAGGAAGGACTCACCGCCTGCCTGAATTGCGGAACCTGTACAGCCATCTGTCCTGCAGCTGAATTCTATAATTATCAGCCACGGCAGATTGTTGATATC
>CAIWTA010000082.1 GCA_903915465.1 uncultured Bacteroidales bacterium
AACAGCTTTTAATATCTCACCCAAGGTTTTTCTTTTCTTTCCAGTAAAACGTGATATATCCCGGTCATCGCGGCCAGCAAGCCAAAACTTCCCATCAATCAGAACAGTAGTGTCTTGCAGATAATCAATGTTGTGCGCTTTCAGATAAGCCACTGCTTCTGCAGCACCACCAATATATTCATGATTTCCGGTAATGGCATAAACACCGTATTTTGCATGGAGGTTCTTTAGTGTTTCTCCAAGATTCCTGCGGATCACAGGCTTCAAATCTTCATCCACCACATCACCTGCCAATAAAATTATGTCTGGACTCAAACTGTTAATGCCGTTGACCAATCGTAATGCCCCGCATTTTCCGATCAGTGTTCCGAGATGAATGTCGGATGCCAGTGCAATAGTCAGTTGTGTGGAACCTTCAACCTTCTTAGGGATTTCAATCTGCAATCTGGTTATCTTGGGATTCCTTGCATTGATGAACCCGCCAATCAACGCAATCGCCACCACGCCAAGTGAAATCCAGAAAACTATAAGCTTTGTCTGCGGATAATCTATATAAAAAGATGATGGCAATAAATGAACCAGATGATTGAGTCCGCGGGTGAGGTCCAGCAATATAACAATGATCACAAAATAGGCCATGGCAGCCAGCCAAAAGGAACCGATCCAGGTGAACATCTCGGTGACATCACACGGAACTGCCCTCTCGAGAAAACGAGCAAGGATAAAAGACCCAGCCAGGAACCAAAATACCGGGATAAACCAGAAGCGGAGCGGGGAACCGATAGGAATTGCTTGCAGTCCCCTGACAAATATATAAGTGTTGACAAGACCGTAGATCGAAAGTACGACCAGGATAAAAATAACAAAAGCGGAACTCTTCATCTAAAACTGAAAATAAATAAACGGTTGAATACCTGAAACCTTAAACTGGTAAACGAAGATAACAATAATTAAGATTACCAACACCTTGACTGGTTCTGGACTGAGAATAAAGAAATTCCGGATGCGCATTTTCAGGTTTTCAGGAAACCAAACCATGGTAAAACCAGAAAGCATGACCAGCAGGATTTTCCAGTAGGAAACAAAAATTTCTGGTATAAGTTCCAAGTGGAGATTGAAAATGATTTTATGCATCATGATGAGGAATGAATCGAGGTTAGTTACCCGGAAGATGATCCAGGTGAAAACGACGAAATGGAAAGTGCAGAAACCTGAAAGAAAAAACCTGAAGGAATTATGTTTTATACTCAATCTGACCTTAGGGTACAGGAATTTATGAATGATCAAAGTGATACCATGGATTCCGCCCCATATCACGAAGTTTATTGCAGCTCCGTGCCAGAGTCCGCATAAAAGGAAGGTGACAATGATACCGGAGAAGTAGATCCATCTTTCAGTTTTGACGAACATGTAACGCTTCTTCTTCAATTTTCCTGAAATCCAGTAGACGTGGGGAAGAAAGAGATAATCGCGAAACCATGTCGTCAGGCTCATGTGCCACCTTTTCCAGAATTCATTGATGTTTCGGGCACGATACGGTGCATTGAAGTTGGGAGGTAATCGAAAACCAAGCAGCAAAGCCAGTCCGATGGCAATATCGGTATATCCCGAAAAATCAAAATAGATCTGCAGCGCGTAACCATAAATGGCAATAAGATTCTCGAAACCACTGAAAAGATGAGGGTTTTCAAAGACCCGCCCGATAAAATTGACAGACAGGTAATCGGCAATCATGATCTTTTTGATCAGTCCGGTAAGGATCAAAAAAACCGCAAAACCAAAATCTTCACGGCTCAGATGAAATGGCATTCTGACCTGCGGAAGGAATTCCTGCGGCTTTACAAGCGGACCGGAGATTAGGTTCGGGAAAAAACTTACATAAAAAGCAAAATCTATGAAGTTCCGGACAGGTTCAATTCTTCGGCGATAAACTTCGATGGAATAACTTACTACCTGGAAAATGAAGAAAGAAATCCCAATCGGAACAATGAAATCAGTAAAATTAATTGGAGATCCTGTGGTGGTAATTCCGCTGATAAAAACGTCGGATAGATTGAGATCAATACCAAATGCCGCTTTCAGCAAAGAAATAAAAAATGGAGTGTACTTGAAATAGATCAGCAAACCAAGATTGATACACAGGCTGAACAACAGAATCAGCATTCGATGCTTCTTATTCGTTGCCCTTGCGCTGGCTTTCGCAAGAAAGAAATTGGAAATGATGACAAAAAGAAGCAAAAGGGAAAATGCTCCTCCTGCTTTGTAATAGAAGAACAGGCTGGCAAAGAAGAGCAAGGAATTCCTTGCGCTTATCCGCTTGTAAACAAGAGAAAAAACAAAAAGAACGGCGCCGAAAAATATCCAGAAGTTTTCCTGTGTAAAAAGCAGGGGAGAGCTGGTATCAGAAGATAAGAGATGGTTCAGAAATTCCATGGCAGCCTGGCTATTTTGTTCGATCGATGAAGGTAGAATAGGCATCGAGCAGGGAATCAGAAAGAAGATTTCCCTGAATGATATATCCGGCTTTGCTAAAGTGCAGCTTATCTTTTGCCGCCAGGCCTGCTTTATACCATTTCTGGATTGACTTTGTACCACCCATTATTGAATAGAAATCCCAAACTGCACAATCTGTCTCTTTGGCCACATCGAAGATTGCTTCACGCAAAACGGGCAAGTTTTTGTTAACATACCTGCGTTTCCTGAAGCTGTCGCCAGGAATTGTAAGTAAAACAGGTAAATCCGGGTCAATCTTTCGGATATTCCTGATCAGGTCTTTATAGTTTTCCATGAATGTGGTTTTATCAAATTTCACAGGGTACGCATCATTGGTGCCAAGTGAGATAATCACCAAACCAGGCTTTACCGTGGCAAGTTGCCCGGTAAGCAGGTCACACCGAAGGAATGAAATCACCTCTGCTCCATTCACACCGGTAGAACTGTATATGATGCCTGCATCGCCATTTCCAAACTCCACACCATAGAGGTTGAAATATTTATTCAGAGTATCTTTCCTGGTGATTCTTATCTTTAGTGAATCCGTCTGGAATTCTTTGAAGAGAATTTGTGTATAACCAGGCGATGATGCATTTTGTATGATATACTTTCCTTCCAGCCCCGGAAATTCAAATTGAAAACTGTTTTCACTGGTGTTGTGATAGATCCTGATAGTATTAAAATCGCCGGAAGAGACATCCCTGAAATGAAAAGTTATTTCAGAAATACTATCTTTTGACTTTACCATGATCCCTGTCAGTCCTAATAGGCAGAACTTGTTGTATTCAACATTCCTACAGCTTTCCCAGTTTCCTGTGAACTTTACAAAATAATCAACCGGGTTATTTGTCCGGGCAATCCGGTAAGGAAATAACAGACCTCTGGAACCACAACCAGAAGCGATTTCGGAAACTAATCTCTTCCTGACCTGTCCTGAAAAAAAATCTGCCTGGATATGGGAATCGCCTATATGCACAATATTTATCATTCCTTCGCCACGAATAATAAGATCATTAAATGATTTAAAGAGGCGATCGAAATGTTTTGGAGAATTCCCGAAGAATTGGATCACATTATTGTTTTCTTTAGATGTATCCTGACCTTTCAGCTTAATTGCCGGGATATTAAGCGAGATAAACAGAAGAAAACAGGATATAAGTTTCATCGCCTTGTGATTATAAAATCGTTATAATCATGGATCAAAGCTGAATAGAACATCTTTGCAACCATCCGGGATCCGTTAAAATTGAAATGAAGGAAATCGGTTGTTGCCAAGGGCTCTTTTGCAAAGACCCAACTGGGCATGGAATTTTTTCCGCCCATGGCCTTGTAAAGATTCCAAAACACGCAGCCTGCTTTCAGTGCAGCAGCCTTTTGGGCGGCAACAATCTTTTCTACACTTGCATAAGACTCGTATTGATCCCCAGCTTTCTGTGAAGCATCCGAAACACCAATCACGATAATACAAAGGTCAGGATTCAGCTTTTTCAGAAAGGAGAGCTGACGGTATAATCCGTTTTCATAGTACGAATATTCCGGCAGGTTTCCGGGTATCGCGTTAACTCCAAACTGAAGGATCAGAAGACGTGCATTCAATTGCTGCAACATACCTTTCAGCAAATCAGGGTTCATACGGGTAAATTCTAACCCGGAACTCCCGCGCAATGAAATATTATCCACTGAGACACCATTCGGTTCATCAAGACAAAGTCCATAGAAATCCGGACTATCAGAACCAATAAAATGGATGGCCAGACTGGAAGGAGATTCTGCAAAAGTGCATTCAATCGTCTGCAGGTGATTACATGGAGCAAGTGTATCAACCTGGATTTGTTGATCACGAATAAGAAATTTTGTTTTTATGGATGCATGGTTATTTGCATAAAAGATCCTGCAACGGCTGTATTTCTGAAGTTTCCCATAGGACCTTCCGGATCCGGATATTTTAATCCAGGCTTCTTTATCAGGGAAAAACGGTGTTAATGAATCCTGCAACGGTGTAAACCGGAAATAGTTGGCCAATGCGCCGTATGGTCTCTTCCCCTGACGGCTGTAAGGAGTACCAATCAGGCTGAAACGGCTCCAGTTACCGGAATTTGTAATTTGTAAGGAAAGCCGGCTTGTTTCATCACTAAAAGAAAGTAACCCGGTGCCATTTCCTCCGAACTCACTCTGGAACCTGAAACGCAAGTACTCCGTGATGCGGTCAGCTTCTAGTTGGGAATCACCGTAATGAAGGATATGGATACATTCTTTTGTTGGCGACATATCTGCAAGTATCCGGAAGAAAGGATCAAGCGTAGCCTTGCTGCTGTCAGAGTATTCCAAAAATTGACTAACTGCTGGATGTGGAATTGTGTCATGGAGAATAATTGCTTTCACAGATTTTATTGCCACGACAGAATCTGCTTTATCGTTTTGGGCCTGCTTGGAAATATCAGCATACGTAATCTGTGCCGGTTGGAAAAATTTTGTGATCGGTGGGATCCTGATATCAAATCCTGCACTGATATGTATTCCATTGACAGGAGAGATAAGTGAAATTAACCCAAGAACAATTCCAATTCCACAAAGTAATAAGAAGATACGGTAAGGTTTCATTCAATAATGATTGGTTGATCCCGGCAACAGAGGTTCCAAAAATTCAGGTTATTTCTGGTTTCCTTCTTTCCTGCTCGCAGGAGGAGGATGAATGAGCAGTTTTTGACCTACAACAATCGTATTGGAACGAAGATGATTCCAGGCTTTTACATCATCAACTGTAACATGGTATTTGCCTGAGATGGAACCAAGATTATCCCCGTTTCGAACAATGTAGCAAGCACCGGAATTGCTGTTTTGACGTGATTTTGTGGAGGATGGGCCGGAAACGCCCGAATGAAATAGAAGATCGTTTTGCTTCGCTGTTAAAGCATCTTCTGTCACATTATTCCTGAAGATAGAATCCGACATCTGCCGGAATTGCAAGGCACTGTTGGTAGGAAGCCGCAAAACATACACTTTACGTTGCGAAGGTAAAATGTCTCTTTTGTACTGCGGATTCATATTGCGAATCTCCTGAAGCGAAACACCGGTAGCATTCGAGATTTGCTGGAAATGAAGCCGGCGGGAAATATGAATAGTATCAACATCCATTGAAAAATCAAGGATAAACGGCCGAAGACCAAAGTCTCTGTGATATTCTGCTACATAGGTGATGGCCATAAAAGCAGGAAGGTAATCGCGGTCGGCAAGAGGAAGGAAAGGGTACAGGCTCCAAAAGTCTTTCTTCCCGTTTGCACGGCGGATGGCTTTGTTCACATTTACAGGTCCGGAGACAAAAGCAGTCAATGCAAGAGTCCAATCGTTGTAAAGAGAATATAGCTCTTTCATGTAACGTGCAGCGGCTTCTGTTGAGCAGATAAGATCTTTCCGCTCATCAACCATCGAATTGATTTCCAGGTTAAATAACTTACCCGTGAGATAAGTCATTTTCCAATAGCCGGTTGCTCCGTTTCCCGATGTTGAATTGGGATTGTAAATCGAAGCAAATGAAGGCAGATAGGCAAGTTCCAACGGAAGCTGATACTTGGCAAAGATCTGCTTGAACATCGGAACATAATGATCAGAGAGTCCCAACAGCGCACATGAAGCTTCAGGTCTTTTCCGGATCAACAAATCGATGTATTGCTTTACAGTGTCGTTGTAATCGACATGGACAACTGAATTCATCTCACAAATCTGGTTCCTGATAATTGAATCATTGAGGACAATATTTCCTGACCTTAAAGATGCCAGGATTTTCCTGTTTTCCGATTCGTACTTGTGAAATGAAGAAAGGAAAGGATTTCCATTCACAAGTGAATCAAGCTCGCATTGAAAAGAAGGAACCTTAAAGCAAACCGAATCACTAACCACATGAAAATGGGCGAAAATAAACGCAGGTAAGAGAAGGAACAAGAGGTTTAACAGAAATGTCTTTTTTACAGGCATCAGGGTTAATTTCGGAATGCAAAAAAAAGTAAAAATTAAGACATTTCCGAATCCTGCATCATCTTTTATGAAAAATTAACTTCTCAGGTAATAAGAAGAAACCTCATTAATACTCTATCTTGGTCGTATCCAAAGGAAACTATTGCTAATGCTTCAGGATCCATGCATCTTTATAGATCTTTTTGACTTCTCTCAAAGCACTGTCGGCGCTCGGTTTATTGGTATAATCAAGGACAGAAACACGAAGTTTATGATCTTTTTCAAGCATCTTTGCTTCCGAATAGCCCTGTCTTTTCAAATCATCCAGAGCCTTCACCATTTCATCGCGTGGAGATTGGCTTTTGACAACGATATAATAACGACCGGAAGGACTTTGCAAAATATCAGGCTGAACCTGGGTCACAGGAGTTTTAATATGTCCTTTGGGTTTCAAATATCCTGTTTTGGAAGTTTCAGCTTTTGTTGTTTTGGTAGCTATACCTTCAGTTTTTGATGGGACTGCCTTGGTATTATCTGTGGGAACCAAGCCACAGACAATAGGAATACCTTCCTGGTCAGAGAGTTCACCAAACCATGCAGCGGCATAATTTTCATAGATGGAAACCCCGATTGCATTCCATTTCATTCCATTCCATTTCCCGGTATTCATAAGGAAACCGTTAAAATAGTCCACCGATTTCCAGAATGCGATAATGCTGTCAATCACCGCAGCACTGTTTTCCCAGTAAACGATTTCGTATCCTTTTCCTTTATATTTCGTCAGTTCCTTGGGTTTATCCCACACGCTATTCTTCTTGTTCTCGTCTCTCGGGTAACAGAAAGGTTTCCAGTATCCATTGGCAGACCATGAATGCGAATTGCACGAACCTCTGTCGGGATTATTGAGAAACAGGTCTTTGACATGCGTAGATGCCACGTAGCTTAAGGATTTTGATAAAGGGATGGGAGGAAGGTCATATCGGGCACGGTAATCATTTATCATGGTGTAAAGTTTGTACTCCATTGGGGAAATACAAAAGGATGATGGTACTTCCTTCCCCTGTTTACCAGGCTGCTGGCAGAAAGCAGAAAGCTGTAAAGCCACAAATACTAAAAGAAGGATTCGCCAAATGTATCTCATTTTGATTTCCTCGTTTTCTTAACCTTAAGTTGGACTTCAGCAGGAAGTGTTTTCGTGGAACTAAAAATAATGGTTTGGTCACGATCCAGGATACGGGCGTAAAATCCATATGCATCGGAGTTATTTTCAATCTTCAGCAAAAGTTTGTTCCATCCCTTATGAACATGAAGAAAGACCTGCCCCTGATCCGGTTCAGCGATCCGTGAACCGATGTACTTGAAAATTTGTTTATCATTGAAGAATATCTTCATCCCGTCATCCGATCCTACCAGCAAATTCACAATCCGGTCTTCTTTTGAATAAACATATGAAAGCGCGTAGCTGATGGCTATTTCGTTTGGTTTTATAAAATCCTGTAATGAAACATACCCGCTGGCAGGAACTTTTATTTTTTGCCAATGAATATACTTTCCCTTAACGCCCGGATAGGTAGCATTATCATCAATGTTCTTTTCAGGTGGATAGATGGAATCCAGTCCTGACCGATTATTTTTTGACTTTTTCTGATTTGTAAATGCCCCTGCAATAAGCCAATCAGGAAAATAATCACGCTGGGGGATCATCTTTATGCCGTCTAATCCTGTATAAAAACCGGTTGATAAACTGTCTTTGCCTTCCACAACAAATTTGAGGATGACGCCAAATCCCGGATTTGGAACGTCTTTCAGAATGATGCTTCCACCTGGGTTGATGATTGGTGAGAAACCATGAATTTCGCCCACTCTCTTATCGTCAATGAAAATTCCGACATTTCCAAAATTAGGAGCCTGTGAATAATAAATGTTGATGGTGTATGACAATTCTTCGAGTTTCGGAAGATTTAAAATAAAAGAATCGCCATTCTTAGATTCGACAAGCATTTGTTTTAAACCACTCCATTCTGGACCATGATCTGACATGTCGATCACCTTTGATTGAACTCCGCTAAGACTGAACTTAAGATTCTCAGCTTCCATGATCCGGATAGGTGTGATAGTCCGTAATGGAATCCTTTGACCAGCCTTGGATATGGTGGGAAATTTCTGATGGGGCTCTAACTGATACCAGTAAACCGTACTGCTGTAATCTGCAACATCCCTGTTTCCTTTACCATGTTCAAAACTAAAATAGATGGATTTCTTAAACGGGATTGCATCCGCGATATGAAATCTGTATGCAGCAATCCTGCTGAGGGAATCGTTCTTAAGAATCAAACCATTGTAAGGACCCGCATATTCACCGCGGTTAAAGTTCCATCCGCTGGAGAAGTAATCTTCTGTAGCTGTTCCAAACATCGAAGGCTTCTTTTCCCCATCCACAAAAACTTTTTCTGTTCCATCAAGAAATGAAAATGTACCATCATAGGCTTGGATATTCATATTAACTCCTACAACATGCCCCTTGCCTTTTGTTTTCAGGATCGTATAATTTGAATCATAATCTGTACGGACATCCCGGTGCCAGTATGCATGAAAATAAGCCACGTCCATGCTTATCGGGTCCTCCAGCTTCTGGTAATTGATTTGATAGTAAAAACCCTGAATTTCCAAACCTGTCTCGTTGACAATATCAATTTTTGCGTTCCGTTCGAAGGGCATCGGGAAAAAGCATGTGTACCCGCCTCCCGTCATGCCCAGATAAGGAGTCGAATATTGTTTATAATCAAATCCGCATCCAAAAAAATCTCCCAATGGTACCTCCACGGATGGATTTTCTTCTTCATCCCAATACATTCGGATCAGGATCCTTCTTAAAAAATAAGGATCTTTTGAATCAACCGTGAACCAGATACGCGTAATGATACCGGGGCCTGTGGCATTCAGGATAGTGGCAGCCTTCCCGGTTTGTATTACCAGCCGGTCGTTGTTTTTTCCTGAGCTGTCATGGCTTGAAACCTCGATCAGTTTGCTGGGTTTCAGGTAAGGCAGTTCACCAGGGTTTAATATCTTTTCGATTTCAACCTGGTTCGGGGAAATACAGGAAGTAAGGATCATTCCAATTATTAACAGAGCCAGGAATACAGGGTAAAAACGACTTTTCATTGGTTGTTTTTTGAATGGAGATTGTTGAAAAACCCATGCAAAGATGTGCAAAATTAAGTCATTTAATGGGTTATTTCACATTTTCTTCAATCAGCAATTTTGCTATTATGGAATCAGGAAAATAGTTTTTGATACCGATTGCTGTATCAGCATCCGGAGAATAGAATTCCCGGAATTCATGATTTTTGGAAAGTTGTGTGGACACACAAAATTTCATCTTTGTGGATAACTGTTTTGCAATATCATCGTAACCGTTATTTTTCATACCAATATAATCTATGTAATTCCATAAAAGTTTTTCATAAGGTTTTGGACTAACCATCGAATCCTGATTCAAAATAATTGATGATTTCTTTGACCATTCGACCGATTCTGTGGTTTTTCCAATCTCCTTTGCCATCCATGCCAGGCAGCGCGCTTCAATGGAAATCAACAAAGCCAGATCGGGATCATTCTCAGTGGTTGAAAGATTTTCAAGAATCAGACGATCGACATACTTTCCGCCGGAAACATAGATTTCCTTCAGGAATTGCCTTTCTCCGGATACTTTATAAATCTCCATTCCGATCCAGTTGTAGAATGGTAAGGATCTTGATGAATCTCTTTGATGAAATCTCAACGGCTTACCACGTTCCGCTTGTTCTTTTAGTAAACGGAAGGCATTTTCAGCCGATTTCGGATCTATGTAAACATATCCCATAAGACCGGGCGCTTCCTGCCACAATTGCAGCTCCTGGTCCTTGTCTGGCGCACGATCCCGTGAGGAAGAAAAAAAGTTGAACCGTGAGTTGCCGGAAGCCGGAAAGATGGAATTTCTCGCAAGGTTAAGCGCACTGATGTATAACAATTTATCTCCCGGATTCCCAAACTTGATTTTCGGAATATTTAAAAAAAGCATCAGGTTATCTTCGAAAAAAGTTTTCAAAAAGCAACCCTTCAGATTAACCGCTTCTTTCATCAACTGACCAGGATCTTCTTGCTGCCGCTGTGTTCCACGGATATACCGGAAAGAAATTGTTTCTTTTGGCCTGATCAATCTCTTTTGATAAAGCACAAAAAAATTGGCAGAAGACTTGTTGTAAAGATTTTGGGAATCCGGCTTTTCTTCATAGGCAGAATCATTCATCAGAGATTTATAAAAATCCTCCCGGGTAGAATGATAATATTTATAGGATAAAATTCTGGGAGAAGCCGTAAAGAATTCTGTGATATTAATTGGACGGTTAGTTTCTATCTCCTTGCTATTGATCATTTTCCTGCTACTTGCAATACGGTTTGCCAGAATACCTGCATATTCACGGTTGTATTCAATATCCTCTACAGAATCATTACCAAAATCCAGGACAGGAAAAATTGAGACTTCATGTGGTTGTGTGTCAGTACTCCTGATTTCCATTTCCACCACCGAAAGCGTAGAACTGTAAACAAGGAAAGTCTCTCTTACCTGGATACAACTCGCTGGCTGATATTCCATGATCATCATATCGGGAAAGGAATAAATGACGACGGGTTTCCTAAAATAATCACTGGTTTTCTTAACAAGAACATCATCAATTTTCCAGAATGAAAACATCGTGCCAGATCCATTTCCCGAATAATTTACTAAGCAGGAATCGGAGTAATAGTCCATTTTGTAGAACATATCCTCTGAAAGAGCTGACCTCGACATTGTGGCTGCATAAGTAGTGTACAAAGGATCTTTAGCAGCGGCATTAATTTTAAGGTAATTGTCAATGACGGTCAACGACTGTGAAAAGAAAAATGTTGGTAGTGTTAGCAGGATTAAAAGAAGGGAATTTCGTTTCATGCAATAATTTTTTCGGATCATTTATGAAAAAATTCTCACAGATATTCCAGTAATTCATTCAGGGAATATGCCACAGGCAAACCACAACCGAGAATTCGTTCTTCGGAATGATGCCCGTTGGGAATCAGTATACAATCAATCCCAAGTTCGGCAGACACCTCGGCATCATGGTTGGTATCCCCGATAAAAATGATCCTTTCTACCGGTATATTTAACGCTTTCAATAAAGTTCTTCCGATATCAGATTTCCCATGTGCAAAATGATCATTGAGTCCGGTGATGCGATCGAAATATTTCCCAACTCCGAGTTTATCGGTTTCTGATTTTAACTCATTTTCTTCGCGGGCTGACAAAATATATTGTCTATAGCCTTTTTTCTTCAGTGTTTCCAGGATTTCCGGTACCTCACTGTAAAGGCTGCATTCATTCTGTCTTAAATTGTACATCATCATGAATTCCATCCCAATCGCTTCGAAAGGCTCGACATTGAAATCAAAACCAAGTTTATTGTAATAATCCTTGACGGGAAAATCAAAAATTGTCCGGTACTTTTGCAACGATAATGGCGATAAACCGTGGTCTGATAACATTCTGTTCATCACTTCAACACATAGCCAGGCATCATTCAGCAATGTTCCGTTCCAATCCCATATGATATGAGAATACTTCCGAGGTTGCACCTTCATGAAAAGAGTAAATTTGTACGTTAGGGTTTTCTTTTTTTCAAAAATAGACAAAAACGACATTCCTTCATGGATTTTCCTTTCACTTCCGAAATGATCATTGAACTTCACGACTGCGCAATTTGCCCGCGCAATTGTCACGCCAACCGGTTTTCAAAAAAGCCGGGTTACTGTAATACAAGTGCTTCTTTAAGCATTTCTTCCATTTGTGTCCACCGTGGCGAAGAACCACCAATCTCGGGAGCAGATGGTATCTGTAACATATTTTTTACCGGTTGTAACCTGCAATGCATCTTTTGCCAGAATTATCAGATAAGCAATAAAAGATTTTCCCGTGCTGCGAATGAGCGCCCACTCAGTGTAATTCTCGATCAGATCACTTCCATCCTGGATAAAGGGATTAACCGTGTGGGTTTTGTTTCTCCTTCACATTGCATACCGCAAATGAAGCTCATCATCAAAGGGCTTCATTCAATCGGGTATAGGCCCAAAATGGTATTCAATACCAATGCTTATGACAGGGTTGAGACCATCCGGTCTCTTGAGGGCATTATCGATGTTTATCTTCCTGATTTTAAGTACATGGAAGAAAAACTGGCCAAAGATTATTCAGATGCTAAAGATTATCCGGAAGTTGCTTCATCCGCGATAAAAGAAATGTACCGGCAAAAAGGAGCTGCATTACATTTGGATGAGTTTGGAAGGGCGGAATCTGGAATTATTATCAGACATCTTGTTCTGCCTGGTCATATTGAAAATAGTTTGAAGGTATTGCAACATATTGCCACAGAGATCTCTGCGAAAATACATATCTCATTGATGTCGCAATATTACCCGACACCGCAGGTGAGCTGCCATCCAGAACTGAACAGAACACTTACGGCTGCTGAATATAGAGAAGTAGCCGGCGAAATGGAAAATCTGGGCATGGAAAATGGGTGGATTCAGGAACTCGGGAGTACCTCACATTACAAGCCCGATTTTGAAAGGATCAATCCGTTTGAAGAATCCTGAGATGTGAAGAAAAGTAGGATGATACGTTGATTTTCATCATTTCCATTTACCTTGACAGGTTTTGTGACGCAAAGCTTTCTTTAATAATTTGAGATATTCTTCCCTGGGAATCATTTCAGATCCAAGGCTGATCATATGCTTTGTCTCAACTTGTGAGTCAATGAAAAGGAATTCAAGTTCTTTGGCTTTTTGCACAAGATGAAATAATGCCACCTTAGATGCGTCAGTCATGCAGAAAAACATCGACTCACCAAAAAATGCACTTCCAAGTGAAACGCCGTAAAGGCCGCCTACAAGCTCACCTTCAAAATAAGTCTCCACGCAATGAGCATACCCGGCCTGATGCAAATTCAGATATGCATCTTTCATTTCTTTGGTCAGCCACGTTCCTTCTTTAATTTCTCTTTCACCGCTGGCACACTGCTCAAGAACTTGCATAAATGCAGAATCCCATTTGACTTCAAAAAGGTTCTTTTTAATCTTTTGCCGAAGGCTGTGTGAAATTTTGAAACGATCTGGAAATAACACCAGTCTTGGATCTGGAGACCACCATAGGATGGGATCTTCTTCAGAAAACCAGGGGAATATCCCATTGGAGTAAGCGTCAATTAATCGTTTAACGCTCAGATCTCCGCCGATAGCAAGCAATCCGCCTTCCTCTGCATAAGAAACATCAGGAAAAATAATTTCATCCGGTAACTGAAAAATGGGCATTGCTTTTAAGATTCGTCCAGGCTTTTTATTAAACGATCGCACGCATCCTCAACTTCCTCAGGCTTAATGGTGAGAGGAGGAGCAATGCGGAACGTGGTGGGATGAAATAAATACCAATCTACAATCAATCCATTTTGTAATGCAGCACTAATCAGCTTCTTCCGAATAGAAATATCATTAATCTCCACTCCGATGGCAAGCCCTTTTCTTCTTATTTCCCTGATAGCAGGATGATTTTGAATCTTCTCACAGATCATCTTTCCTTTTATTTCGGCTGTTTCAAGAAGATCACCACAGGAAATAATTTGCAGACTGGCCAGCGCTGAGGCACAAGAGACCGGGTGGCCGCCAAAGGTGGTGATATGACCCAGTTCTGGATTGAAGGTCAGCGTTTCCATGATCTCCTTCGATGAGATAAAAGCTCCTATCGGCATTCCGCCACCCATGGCTTTGGCTAGGACCAGGATATCCGGGTTAATTCCGAAATGTTCAAACGAAAAAAGTTTACCTGTTCTTCCAAATCCCATCTGGACATCATCGATAACAAGAAGAGTACCTGTTTCAGTGCATTTTCGTCGCAACTGATTCAGGAAATCTTTATCAGGAATGATAATACCAGCTTCTGCCTGGATAGTTTCAGCAACAACACATGCTGTTTTTATGGTGATACCCTCAAGATCATCAACATCATTGAACTTCAGGAAACGTATATCCGGAATCAATGGACGAAAAGAATTCTTTAATGATTCGTTTCCCAGAATGCTTAAAGCCCCCATCGTACTTCCATGATAAGCATTATTGAATGCGATAATTTCTGTTCGGCGGGTAAATCTTTTTGAAAGTTTGATCGCACCTTCAATTGCTTCACTGCCTGAATTGACAAGATATACGGAATTCAGGCTCTCCGGTAAAAAAGAGACCAATGCTTTTGCTAACTTGACTTGCGGGGCTTGTACAAATTCACCGTAGACATTCAAATGCAAATAATGATCAAGCTGATTATGGATGGCTTCGATTACTTCAGGATGTCGGTGACCAATATTACTAACAGAAATTCCTGAAACAAAATCGATGTATCGCTTTCCAGAAGAATCAAAAAGGTAAATACCTTCAGCTCTTTCAATCTCCAGACCAAGTGGCTGATTCGAAGGAAGACCTAAATATTTGAAAAACATTTCTCTTTCTGTCATCTTAAATAAATTGTTTTTGCTAAGGTAGCAAAACAGACAAGAAAAATTATCTTTGTGAATAGTAAAAACATGGTAATGAAAGATAAAGTCACAATTATCACCGGGGCGAGTTCGGGAATTGGCAAGGCATTGGCGTTCTCCTGCGCACAAAAAGGGGCAAAACTAGTGATTTCTGCAAGGAATGATCAGAAACTCAAGGAAATTGCAACTGAACTTACTTCATTTGGCGTTGACGTCCTTCCTGTAAAAACAGATGTTTCCATCGAATCCGATTGCCGGGATCTGATCGAAAAAGCAATTGCTAAATTTGGCCGGATTGATGTCCTGATCAACAATGCCGGGATCTCCATGCGTGCACTCTTCGATCAGGCCAACCTGGACGTGATCAGGCAATTGATGAATACGAATTTCTGGGGAACTGTTTATTGTTCTAAATATGCTCTGCCTTACCTTCTCCAATCGAGAGGTTCTCTCGTTGGGATCTCCTCCATTGCAGGATACAAAGGTCTTCCCGGAAGAACAGGTTACTCAGCATCAAAATTTGCCATGCAGGGATTATTGGAAGTCATTCGGATTGAAAATATGAAAAAAGGACTTCATGTTCTGATTGCCTGTCCTGGTTTTACCTCATCGAATATTCGTAACATTGCACTGGCTTGGGATGGCACCAGCCAGGGCGAAACTCCTCTGGATGAATCCCGGCTTATGCCGGCTGAAGAAGTTGCATTGCGAATTGCAGCTGCAATTCAAAAAAGACAGCGTAGCCTTATTCTTACTAATCAAGGGAAAATGACCGTTCTATTAAATAAATTTTTTCCTGGATTTATGGATAAAATGGTCTATCGCCATATGGCTAAAGAACCAAACTCACCTTTTAAGTAGTTGCCTCTTCTATGCTCTTGGATGATACTGCAGGATTGTACTCCTAAGGTATTCCCTGTCAAGATGCGTATAAATTTCAGTAGTGGTGATGGATTCATGTCCGAGCATTTCCTGAACAGCGCGCAAATCGGCACCGCCTTCTACAAGATGCGTGGCAAATGAATGCCGGAATGTATGAGGACTCACATTCTTTTTTAAGCCGGTCTTTTTGACCAGGTCTTTAATGATAGTGAAAACCATGACCCTGGAGAGTTTATTTCCCCGACGGTTAAGAAAAACGATATCTTCATTTCCCTTTTTCAAAGTAATATGTGGCCGGATTAATTCCAGGTACGTTATAAGTCTTTTCTGTGCTATACTTCCCAAAGGAACTAATCTTTCTTTATTCCCCTTTCCAATGATTTTAATAAAGCCTTCATTAAAGAAAAGGCCGGAGATCTTGAGTTCTACAAGTTCAGTAACCCGAAGACCGCACCCATACAGTATCTCAAGCATTGCCCGGTTCCGTTCGCCACCAGGCTTGCTGAGATCAATTGCATTCAAAAGCAGGTCGATCTCCTCAATGTTCATGATTAAAGGTAGTTTGCGACCAATTTTCGGTGACTCAAGCATCTCAGTGGGATCCTTGGAAATTAAATTCTCAAGAAGTAAGTATTTGTAAAAGCCTTTCATCCCGGAAATTACACGTGTCTGTGTTCGTGCCGTAATCCCAAGTTCAGTGATCCATCTCAGGAAATCCTGGAGATGCCTTAATTCCACTTTGTCAGGTTGAAGATTCAATGAGGAAGAATCTATGAATTGTGTGAATTTTGTCACATCGTGAATATAGGCTTCTACTGAATTCCTTGACAACGAACGTTCAAGCTGAAGATATGCCTTAAAACCTTTGATGTAAGAGGACCAATCTGCCAAAGTGAAGAAAGATTTAATCGGAATGGTTAAAAGTATGAAAATATTTTGGTTATTAATCTGAAAAAGCATATTTTTGCAGTCCCCAAATAAAAAGTGATAGAAGATGGCTAAGAAGAGTAAAGATCAACGCATACAGGTAATCCTTGAATGTACAGAGCAAAGAGCCGCTGGAGTTGCCGGTATCTCACGGTATATCACCAAGAAGAACAAGAAAAACACTCCTGAACGGTTAGAATTGAAGAAATACAATTCTTACATGAAAAAAATCACATTACATAAAGAAATCAAATAATAAAAATATACTATGGCAAAGAAAGTTGTTGCAACATTCCAGACTGGCAGCGGAAAAGATTATACAAAGGTTATCCGTATGGCAAAATCCGGTAAATCCGGCGCTTACGTCTTTAAAGAAAGCATTGTTCCAAATGACCTTGTAAAAGACTTTCTGACCAACCCCAAAAATTAATCTCCTTCTCATGAAGGTGAAAAGGCTTTTTTCCTATGGGAAAGAAGCCTTTTTTGTTCATGAAACTCAGATTTTAAGAACGAATCGATTATATGGGATTCTTTTCATTTCTTTCAAAAGATAAAAAGGAAAACCTTGATAAAGGGTTGGAAAAAACCAAAACCAGCCTTATTTCCAGGATTTCAAAGGTTCTTGTAGGCAAGTCTCATGTTGATGATGAAGTCCTTGACAACCTTGAAGAAATCTTAATTACTTCGGATGTTGGCGTGGAAACGACTTTGAAGATCATCGATCGGATCCAGAAAAGGGTAACCAGGGATAAGTATACAAGCACAACAGAATTGAACAACATGCTGAAAGAAGAAATCGCTGATCTTCTTCAGGAAAATAATGTGGAAGATCTTGCTGATTTCACAATTCCTGCATCCATCCGCCCATATGTAATCATGGTTGTCGGGGTGAATGGCGTCGGGAAAACTACTACCATCGGGAAATTAGCATATAATTTTAAGAAAGCAGGATTATCTGTCCTGCTTGGCGCTGCCGATACTTTTCGTGCTGCCGCTGTTGACCAGCTTAAAATATGGGCAAACCGGGCAGATGTTCCTATTATTATGCAGGCCATGGGTTCCGACCCGGCTTCCGTAGCTTACGACACTGTGAAAGCAGCCATCGCACGAAATGCAGATGTAGTGATCATCGATACAGCCGGACGTTTACACAACAAGATCAACCTGATGAATGAACTGTCGAAGATCCGCAATGTGATCCAGAAACTCATTCCTGAAGCACCACATGAAGTACTCCTGATCCTTGATGCTTCCACCGGGCAAAACGCAATCGAACAGGCAAAACAATTCACTGCAGCGACTGAAGTCAATGCCATTGCCCTTACGAAGTTAGATGGAACAGCAAAAGGCGGAGTTGTGATCGGAATATCAGACCAGTTCAAAATTCCGGTTAAGTACATCGGAATTGGCGAAAAGATAGAAGATCTTCAGGTTTTTAATCGCTTCGAGTACGTTGATAGCCTCTTTAAACAATAAATCCTTTCGTTGAAAACCAGATCACATCCCCACAGGATTGGCATCGTTTCACTTGGATGTGCCAAAAACCTCGTGGACACTGAAGTCCTCATGAAACAACTGGATGCCAGCCAGTTCAAACTGATCCTGGATCCAACAGACAAAGATCTTCTCGATACCGCAATCATCAATACATGCGGATTTATCCTCGATGCCAAACAGGAATCTATCGACACAATCTTTCAATTCGTCCAGGCGAAAAAAAATGGTCAACTGAAAAATCTCTTTGTTATGGGATGCCTCTCCCAACGCTACAAGGAGCATCTTGTCAAGGAAATCCCTGAAGTGGATGAGTATTTTGGGGTTAACAACTTGATGCAAATCGTGGAAAGGGTGGGAGGTGAGTTCCGTTCAAATTTGTTGGGTGAACGGTACCTTACCACACCTTCTCATTTTGCTTACCTGAAAATCGCCGAAGGTTGTGATCGCTCCTGCTCTTTCTGCTCCATTCCAATGATCCGGGGAAAACATATATCAAAACCTATCGAACTTGTCTTACAAGAAGCTGAATCACTCATCCGCCAAGGTGTGAAAGAGATCAACGTGATCTCTCAGGACACAACATATTATGGCCTTGATCTTTATAAAAAAAGAAGATTGCCGGAATTGCTGTCAAAACTTGCTTCCCTGCCCGGAATTGAATGGTTGAGGTTGCATTATACATACCCTGATGGATTTCCAGAGGAATTGCTGGATGTTATCATGAGTCAGAATACAATATGTAAATATATCGACATTCCGCTTCAGCATATCAACTCAAGGATCCTGAATTCAATGAAAAGAGGAATGGATACTGCAGAGACTCACAAATTAGTAAATACAATCCGGACAAGGGTTCCAGGAATTGCAGTTCGAACAACTTTTATTGTTGGTTATCCTGGCGAAACTGAAAAGGAATTCGAAGAATTAAAGGATTTTGTGAGGAGCTCAAGGTTTGAACGGATGGGCGTTTTTATATATTCACACGAAGAAGCTACTTTAGCTTATAATTTGAAAGATGATATTCCTGCCTCTGTTAAAACAAGCAGGGCTAATGAATTGATGGAGATCCAGGAAGGGATCTCATTCGAAATGAACCAGAACAAAATAAACCAGATACTGAAGGTGATTATCGACCGGAAAGAAGGAGAATATTTTATTGGCCGCACCGAGATTGATTCTGCAGAAGTTGATAATGAAGTCCTGATCCGGTCAGGGAAAAATGAACTTTTCCCTGGAAATTTCTGTGATACACGCATCATTTCTGCCGATCAATTTGACCTCTATGGTAAAATTCCTGAATAAAGAAAATTTCCATTTCTATTATTTACTATTTTTGTCAAAACAAAATATAAAGAACTATGAAACGTATCCTTCTCTTTATCACAGCTATGGTTGTAATTCCGATATTCCTCTTCTCGCAGACGAGGGATAAAAAGTTGAACATTGTTGATAAACCCCAGACTTCCCCGCAGACTATAATGCAAAAGTCGGATACCATTAATAAAATGGGACCGAATAATATGAAAACAGGGTATTGGGAAGAGTCAAACGGAGGTGACGTAGTTTCGAAAGGATATTATGAGAGTAATAATAAAATCGGTACCTGGGTTATGACTACTCAAAATAATCTTTTAATTAAAGTTGAATCCTATAAAAATTCGAAAAAGGACGGTATCTCATTGACGTTTGATAAAAAAAATCGTTTGATCAACCAGGAGTGGTATAGAAACGGACAACTAAACGGGTTATCCACAGCTTATAATACGTACAGCGAAAATCCACTTTCCGAGGTTACCTATGCCAATGGAAAGAAAAACGGAACGTCCAAATTATATTACGACAATGGCAAAGTTCAGGAAGAAGCAACTTATAAAGACGACATTAAAGACGGAACTATAAAATGGTACAACAAATCAGCTAAGTTGGTTGCTGAATACAATTACAAAAATGGCCTTTTCGAAGGTGTGCAGAAAACATACTATGAGAATGACACCCTTTTGTCAGTTTCCAACTACCACAATAATATCCTTTCCGGTGATTATATTGAATACTATAGGAACAGTTTGCAGAAAGTGTCAGGAAAGTACCTCAATGGGGAGAAAGAAGGTGTATGGACTGAATATGATGAAATGGGAAAAGCTATAAAAACTTCGAAATTCAAGAACGGTATCCCTAAATAAAATTTCAATTTCTTCTTAGGCATCTGCTATGCGTAAAATCCGGAATCCTTTCGCAGGTCGGGAAGGCTATAACTGTTTTGGCTGTTCACCGGATAACGCTCTTGGTCTTCAAATGCATTTTATTGAAGACGGGGACGAGATCGTCTCGCACTGGGAGCCATGCGAGCATTTTCATGGCTACGAGAATATTTTACACGGAGGAATCCAGGCTACTTTAATGGATGAAATTGCCAGTTGGGTTGTTTATGTTAAGGTGAGAAGATCAGGTGTAACTTCAAAAATGAATGTTCGGTACCTGAAACCGGTTTTTGTTGATAAAGGAACCATAACATTACGTGCCGGGATACATGCAATGCGCAGAAACCTTGCAGACATTCTAGTAAAACTGTATAATAGCGATAATCAACTATGTGCCGAAGCCATCGTTACTTATTTTACCTCCTCTCCGGAAAAAACAAAAGAATCCTCTTTTTATCCCGACCACAACGAATTCTTTGAAGAGAACCATTGAATTGATATGAGCGCGTTAATGCTGTTTGAAAAGTATATTTTTTCATTCACCGCTTTCTACTTCTGTCTTTTGACTTTCGACTTCAATCCTCAAAGCTGCTGTAATAAAAAATGGAAAAGGCGTGGCCAGTTGACTTCACCTGCTTTCTCTCCGATCCTGACCATCACAATTTTCTTTGCAGGACAAACGTATATATATTGGCCTAAAACTCCATAAGCAAAAAATTCACCGTCCTCTCTTACCCGCCAGAAGTAAGCGTATGGATATCCACGAGAATCCCTGGAGTCATTCTGGATGGTCAGGGATTCTTTAACCCAATGTTCCGGAACAATACTCTTCTCATCTCTATATCCTCTATCAAGATATAACTGGCCAAACCTGGCAAAATCTGAAGCACTCGCTTGGATGCAGCAGAAAGCCTTGGCTTCATGATTTTTCTTGCTATCAAGACTCCACGTAGAAGTATATTTCATGCCAAGTGGCTTCCATATCTTTTCTTCAAGATATTCGGAAATTCTCTTCCCTGTGGCCTTCTCAAGTATCATGGCAAGAAGCTGTGTATTCCCGCTCTGGTAAGAGTATGCTTCGCCTGGTTCAGAAATTACTTTTAATTTGAAAATAAATTTCTTTAAATTCTTGCCGTAGTAAATTCTTGATGCATCACCAAAAGGATCATTATATCCTTCTTCAAAATTAATCCCCGATCGCATCGTAATCAAATGCCTTAGGGTAACTTTTCCGTATCCACGATTACTGAGTTCAGGAAAGAAATCCGTCACAGGCTGGTCCAGGTTTCGAAGATATCCTTCTTCGATGGCAATCCCGACAAGTGCAGAAACGAAAGACTTGGCGATGGAAAAAGAGGGCAAAACAGAGGATTCATCATATCCATTCAAATATTTGGAAAACAGTAAACTGTCGTTTCGGATAATGAGAAAAGCGATTGTATGACTGTTCTTCAGAAGATCGTCAAAGGAACCATATTTACCTGACTTAAGATACTCATCAGGTATTAGTATTTGGAAGTTATCATGACATTCCTTAAAATTCGAGATAGGTTGTTGATTATGTATAGAGTCCGCAGAAAAATGCTTGTAATCGCTGACCCCGGTGGGATACCAAAAAACCGACCGTACGACAAAGCAGGATGAAAGGAAGGACAGGAGGAGAAACAGGGTGGAAAGCTGAACAATTCCTTTAATTCGCAATTCCATTTCTAATTACATAATCTTTTCTAACTGATTTGGATTTAGAAGAATAGCGTTTGCTATAATTATTTTTGTTTCTTTTGCCGTATGCACTTTTGTGTGATATGTTACCAGTGCAAAGAGATTTCCTCGAATGAGAGCAGGACGCAAAAGAAAAAAAAGAAAGGATAAAAACAATCAGAAAAAAAGATGATTTTCCTATGATTTTCATAACCAATTGACTGGTGCTTACGAAAGGTAAAAATATCAAAATTTTTGATATGAACCGAAAAAATTAATATTTTTGTGCAAATTGACCGGCTGCAATTTTTATCATTAATTTCAGATAAGCCCAAGACTGCATCATGAAAAGAATATTTTTATTACAACTACCACTCATTTTTATTTTTCTAACAGGGTATTCTATTCTTCATGCCCAGAAAAATGAATGGGTAAATCAGGTAATCGTAGCCAATGGAGGAAAATTTGAAGCTCCACCCTTTACAGATTACGTCACTGTCCAGTCCTATGATCCTGTCACAAAAATTGTTAACATATTTAGTACCATATACACACAATCAGCGCAGGATGTGGTAATTAATGGAAATGTTGCATATGTCGCGGCCCAGGATTCAATTGTTATGTATAATATTGATACCTACCAGCGGATAGCTGCAATTGCAGACTCCGGGTTAAGTAAACTCTACTACTATCAGAATAAATTGATCGTTACAAAGAATTATCCGGTAAAACGATTCTTTGTCGAAATTCTGGATGCAAGTAATCTCGCTCTTCTGGGATTTGTTCAGGGAGTGTCTGGGGAATGTGGTGGAGCTGTAATGTCGAAAGATCTCTTGTATGTGGCAGTTGATAGTGGATGGCAGGGAACAAGGGGAAGATTGGCGATCATTGATCCTGCCGCTAATTGGCAATTGCTGCGGGAAGTAGACCTTGGAACCGATGCAGTCGGGATCTGGAACCTTTATGGTTATAACGAAAAAATCTATTCTGTGAACAAAACTCCTTTTGGCGGGGTGGATGTGGGAAGCATCAGCATGTATGATGTGAATAGCGGCTCTTTCCAAAACCAGATTTTCAATGTCAAGATAGGAAATGGTTTTGGTATAAAAGACAATCTTCTATATCTGAATATAAGTGATGGTTTAGGGTCAATTAACCTAGATAACCTTCAGATTGCCGACACCATCATTATTGCCGCACCCAGTTCATCCGGGAACATTGTGATTCATTCTGCTGCCGTGGACTATGTTAACAATCAGTTTTATTTGAATATAGGAAATTTTTCCAACTTTGGAATTGGATTTATAGCAACTTTCAATGGTGATTCCATCGGATCATACGCTACGGGCTTTAATTCTGAAGGTATTGCAATCGATTATCGTACACCATCTGGGATCAAGGATGACCAAGTACAGCAAAATTGTATCTCGATGGCTCCCAATCCGGTATCTGACTTTTTGACACTGAACTTTACTGGTAGCGATATTGCCAGAGAAGTTAAAATCCTTGACTTGACTGGCAGGCAAGTTTATTCGATGGATCTCAATAAACAAGTCAGGGATCTGAAGGTTAACTGTACAGATTTCCCTTCAGGAATTTATCTTCTTTCTGTCAATACGTACGATAAAGTTATTTTACGAAAGTTCATTCGGAAATGACCTTTTATTAAATCATTTTTTGAGAAGAATTCTTGCCTTAAAGATTACGTTAAAAGTGGTTCTGAATTTAGATGCAAAAATAGATTAACATGAAAATTCTTTTATTTCTTTCCTGTACTTTCCTTATTTTTTCCTCATTACCGGCGATCCATGGATATGCCCAGTTTCCGCCGGCAGTAGGTCAACCTGGAACTACGGCAATGTACATGGATAGTACAGCTTTTGTTGGTTGGGCAAACACTTGCAAGGTAACCAGGGGTTATGTAAACATTTCTGATACTACAATTACCTACAATGGACAAAATTATTCCAGCTATGGAACTGAAGCTGATGCACTTGGTAAAGCCGACAATGCTGTTGTCAGCCTGGGTGATGGTGGTTCTGCTATACTTACATTTGAAAGCTATATAATCAATGGAGCTGGATTTGATTTTGCTGTATTTGAAAACAGTCTTGACGGATCATTTTTAGAACTGGGTTTTGTGGAAGTAAGCTCTGACGGTACGAATTTCTTTCGATTTCCTGCTATCTCCAATACGCAGACAATCAATCAGGTAGCCATGTTTGGAACACTCGATCCTACAAAAATCAACAACTTGGCTGGGAAATACAAAGTTCTTTATGGAACTCCATTTGATCTGGACATACTGAATGGAACACCTGGATTGGATGTGAACCATATAACCCATGTTAAGATCATTGACGTTGTCGGGAATATTATTGCTCCTTATGCAACCCTTGATTCCCAGGGAAACATCGTGAACGATCCGTGGCCAACTCCTTTTAATACATGTGGATTCGACCTCGATGCGATAGGAGTGATCAACGCTGATCCACTGACCATCTTCGAACAAGTAAAGCATAAAAATATTGATCTTTATCCAAACCCAGTGATGAATTCCCTGACAATTAATATCCTGGATGGCTCGACTGTTAGTCTTGTCCTGACAAACATTACAGGAATAGAGGTTAAAACAATTGAGAACATCACAAATAATTCAACATTCAGCTTATCTTCTCTTCCTGCCGGAATCTATTTCGGCCTCTTCAGATTCCCCGATGGAGTAATTGAATCCCGGAAAATCATTAAGCTTTAACACGCATCTCATTATCTTAATTTACTGATTTGATAGGAGCTAAGACACATATTCGGGTTGTTCTGCTATTCTTTCTCTTTTTTGTAAATCAGTTTCTGTTCTCCCAAAGTTTGAAAGACACCTTACAGTTAGAGGGATTCGAGGTGAAATCGAATTTTCTGGTGCATAACCCTGGATTCAAAAAGGTAAGAATCGATTCTTCGCTGCTGATTCCTCAGATGAATGCCGACCTCTCCACAATTCTTGCCCAGCATTCAACGATTTTTATCAAATCATACGGAAACGGCAGCCTTGCCACACCTTCTTTACGTGGTACTTCGGCCAGCCATACTCAGATTGAATGGAACGGTATCAGCATAAATTCACCCATGCTTGGAATGATGAACCTCTCGCAGGTTCCTGTTTCCCAGTTTAATGATATTGATATCCTTTACGGACCAGCTAGTATTTCGCAAACGAGCGGTGCTTTTGGTGGTGTAATAAACCTTGTAACAAACCCAGATTGGAACAACAGGATCAACCTTCTCATTGCTCAGACCCTGGCCAGTTTTTCTTCATATAACACAAACGTTGGAATTGCAATTGGGAATTTGAATGTTCAATCAGTTACTAAAATAAACTATGGCTCAGCATTGAATGACTTTCCCTTTTACAATGAACAAACCAATTCAAGACAAAAACAGCAAAATGCACAATATTCACTGGGTGGCATTTCTGAGGAAGCCTTCTTTAAATTTTCAAATAAATATTTCCTGACAGCAAGACTATGGTATAGTGAGAATAATACTCATATTCCACCGATATCAACAAATGTCAAAAACCTGGACAACTTCGTACAAAAGGATCGTGTATTGAAGAGCATGATTGAAGGAAAAGTGCTTGGAAAAAAAAATGTGCTGACACTGCGAACTGCCCTTGTTGATCAGTTTATGAGTTTCACCGACAGCATCAGTAAACACCAGGTCTATTCCTGGACGAACCGTGTAAAATGGACCTTTTCAGGAATCAAAAACCTGAGTTTCAAACCGGGAATTGATATCAATTATGATTGGGTCATCTCGGATGCCTATGACGGTGAAAAAACAAGAAGCAATATTGGTGCTTTTGCTGAATTTATCTATGATTTAAAGAAAATTAATTTCACACTTGTATTCAGACAGGATATCATTGATGGGAAATTTCTTCCATTTATTCCTGGTTTTGGATTTGGCTTAAGTCCATTCAATAAAATCAATATCAGCCTGAATGCAAATGTGTCCAAAAACTACCGATATCCATCCTTGAACGATCTTTATTGGAGAGTCTATGGAAATCCGGATTTACATCCGGAGACGGATTATGCTACAGAGGGAAGTATAATCTACAGCTATCTAAATAAAAAGAGACATTTTTTCCTGGAAGCTGAAATCACCGGTTATTATTCAAAAATGATTGATCTGATCACATGGACACCTGTAACTGGTAACAGTTCTGTCTGGAGCCCGGAAAATATCAGCGAAGTCCTTGCCAGGGGAGCTGAAGTAGGCTTCAATCTTTGGTTGGAAGTCTGGAAAGGGAAAATTTCAATAGACAACAACTACAGCTATTGTAAATCCACCAGTGAAAAAGCAAAATCTGCACAGGATGCTTCTGTGGGTAAGCAGCTCATCTATATCCCTGTACACTCTTTAAACTCAACTCTGACATTAAAAAGAAATGAATTTTATTTGTCATATATTTTCCAGTTTGTAAGTAAAAGATATACAGGGACAGACAACGAAACTTACATGCCTGCATATTCTCTTTCTAATTTAATTTTCGGGAAAAACATTCATCTGAGAAAAATTATAGTATCTTTACAACTACAAATCAATAATTTGTTAGATTTGGATTATCAATCTATTGTAAATCGGCCTATGCCGGGACGGAATTATGCTTTTACACTGAAATTCAATTTCTTAAATCAACAACCAAATTAATTTGTACATCAAAACTAAAAAGTTTACGATCAGCCGGATTCATACATATCTCCTTGTCTTTCTGAAAGGTCTTTTCTTTCTTGCCATTCTCGTCATGGCATTTTCCTGCAGCAAGAAACCCATTAGAGAATCAAAAGAGACACCTGCACTTCCTCCTCTGGATTCCTTTAGTAATGGCGTTTTTGTCGTGAATGAAGGAAATTTCAATTGGGGTAATGCTTCCGTTTCTTTTATCAATCTTTCTGACAATACCGTTGATGCTGACCTGTTTGAGCCAATTAACCACAGGAGCCTTGGTGATGTTGCTCAAAGCATGAATATTTCAGGAAACCAGGGTTATATTGTAGTGAATAACTCAAATAAAATTGAAATCGTCTCCTTGAAAGATTTTTCGTCCGTAAAATCTCTTTCAGGATTCAATTCTCCGCGCGACATTGCATTTGTAACTTCTGATAAAGCCTATGTAACGAATCTCCTTGGTGATATTATGGTCATCAACCTTCATACGATGGAAATTAAAGAGATTATCAAAACTTCTTGTTGGACAGAACAGATGGTCAAATTCGGAAACCTGATATTTGTTGCTGCAATCGGAAAATATGACGACCCCAACTCAAAACGAAATGCAAAAGTGCTTATCATTAATTCCCTTACAGACCAGATCATTGATAGCATCAAGACTGGAAAAGAACCACTGGGAATGGTGATCGATAGAAAGGAAAAGGTCTGGGTACTTTGTACTGGTGGGTATGATAATTACGAAGCACCATCCTTGATACGGATTGATCCTCTTCTGCTGATCGTCGAAAAATCTTTTCCTTTCCCAAATGTGAAAGACGCCCCATCCAGACTTTGTATAAACGGCACTGGTGATACATTATATTTTTTGAAAAATGGAATATTTCAAATGCCGGTCACCGCATTAACTTTATCCAGTCAGCCTTTAATTCCTTCCCAGGGCAGACTTTTCTACGGACTTGGCATCAATCCAGCCAATGGCAACATTTTTGCTTCGGACGCCGTTGATTACGTGCAAAATGGCTTGGTCTATCAGTTCAGCTCATCAACTGGTCAGCTTATCCATTCGTATGAGGTGGGCAGAATTCCTGGCTCCTTCTGCTTTTCGAATGCATCTGTAAAGAATTAGGTTCCTGCTTGTCTATGAATTCTCGGGAAAGATTTTTTTGAATAACAAGGGATCTCACACAAAAATTTACGTGCAGTGCAATTATCCTTTAACAATTATTACAGGATCCCAGCTATGCTGAAAAAAACCAGTGAACTGACCTTCGAGATCACGCTCATAAATTTATAAGACAATTCTTTTCGCTATTTCCCTGAATTCACTTAGTATCATTGCTGTTGCTCCCCATATCGTATACCCGTCAATGATATAACAGGGTGCAAAAATATTTGCTCCGTTTCGGAGAAGAATATGCTTCCGTTTGATGTTTGTATCATTTAACAGGTCTGAAAGGCTGATTTCAATGATCTTCTCGACTTCTTTGCGATCCGGATTGAAAGTAGGTGTATACTCCGAAAATCCGATAAATGGCTGAACAAGGTAATTACTGGGTGGAATATATAGTTCTGATAATTTTCCAATAATGTTGACTTTATGAGTGTCGATGCCAATTTCTTCATGCGCTTCTCTTAAGGCTGTCCCGCAAAGGTCTGTATCCGAACTTTCATATTTCCCACCAGGTAAACTGATCTGGCCACTATGTATCCCATCATATGTTGGACGTAACATCAACACAAGGCGAATGGAATCATCTGTCGAACCAGGATAAAGGAGAATCAAAACGCTGCTTTTAACCGCTTGGTTCTGTTTGGAAAAATCAAATAACTCACGGATCTTCCTGATCGATGACATGGTTAGTTGAACTGCCCTTCCCGGAAGCGGTTTTTCTAGTTCTTTTTTAAGATTGGAAGTGAAAGTTGAGAAGATCATCTGGCGAAAAGATCAATAAATATTTTTATCAAAATTACGATTTGTTTTCTGCTAAATTTTGTATTATTGCAGAGTATTGAAAAATGGCAAATGGTTAAGCAAAAGCGAAAACCGGTAGGAGAGGAACATGGACTGGTTGATTATAGTAGGGAATTAATCCTGTTTAATGATGAAAAGAATTCGTTTGATTTTGTAATTCAAACGCTGATCGATGTATGCGATCATGAATTACTCCAAGCAGAACAGTGCGCATTTATTGCCCACTTTAAGGGCAAATGTGCTGTCAAATCAGGATTTTGGGGAGAACTCAAGCCAAAGTTCGAAGAGATGTCCCGCAGGGGTTTAACTGTTTCTATTGATTGAAACCAAAATTAACTTGAAGTTAATTTCAAGCATTGATTCGTGCAAGGCGGCTGGCAGCTATTAAAAATAAATTTAATGTATTTTTTTACCTTTTAAATTATCTGAAGTTAATCGTATGTATATAAGCATCTTACGAATTGTTTTTGTTGCTATAATCACCTATAAATAAGATATTTCATAAATTATCGAGAATCAATGGCGAAAAACTTGCTTTTCAGTTCTACGGATTGTATATTTGCCGAGTCAAGCTAAATATAATTAGAAAGGGATTCGTAGAAAAGGTTCTTGAATGGTTTAGTTTGAAGCATTAGGCGGTTACGGTTGTCTGAGAGAAGTGGGGATCACCAAAATGTGATTCCCACTTTGCTTTTATCGGTACCCTGTTCAACTAAATAAGGATAAATTTCAGCACTTGGAAAGACGATAGACGGATTGTTTCTTAAAGTATATAAGGTATTAAAGCTCTTCTCCTTGCAGGATAATCAGGAAATGTGGCCTTATACCATTGATGATGATTCAACGCCCTTGGAATTAAATTCACTATTGTCCAGATCGCAAATGCCAGTCCTGGTAAGCTCCACGTCATTAAAGCAAATCCGCACCATTCTAAGATCTCGCTGAAATGATTGGGACATGAAATAACCTCGAACAATCCCCCTTGTGGAATTGTGTATCCCTTTTCTCCCGGTTTTCTTAAATGTATAAGAATATTGTCAGACTGCCAGTTTTTGGACAGACCATAGATACTCAAGAAAAGTCCCGCAATAAAACAGGGACTATGGAGCCAGGAAAGTTCATACTTCTCTGAAAGAGATCCAAAATAATATCCATTAATAAATCCATTTACCAGATTAAAGCAAAATGCCATCAACACAATGATAAATGGTATTTTCTTTCCTTTAGTCCTAAGCCTGAAAGGGAAAACCAATGTTCTGTTGATATAGTGTATCATCCAGAAAGCAAAAAAAACCCAAGGCACGATGTTATGCTTTAGAGTACCAAAAAGAAAGAAAAAGGCAAAAGCAAGTAATGCAGGTGACTCCATAATCATCCACCCGATTTTATTACTGATTAATGGTCCCCACGCAGTTGTAGTGTGTCTGCCGTATGGAGCAATAATCCTCAAAATAACAGGGAAAAGAATAACTGCAACAGCAATCCAGATGTAGATAAAAAAATAAAAATTCGTGGTTGACATAACCAAGTTATTTTTTGTTTAGAAAATCATTTTTGTTAAACCAATTGAAGATATCTGTTATCGTTTCCTCAATAGGTCTTGGGGTGAAACCAAGCTCTTTCCTCGCTTTTGAATTAGAAATCAGTTTGTTTGACTTTTTAATAATTTCTAACGACTCCTTAGTATAAAGTGGAACAGCTCCGGTTATCCTGCTGTGAAAAGTGATGAAAGGAAGTCCGGCTTTTGCTACCCAGAAAGGCATTTCCATTTGGGTTGTTCTTTTCTGAGTCGTTTTTTCGATTAAAATCGCGATTTCTTTTAAACTATGCCATTTTCCTGATAATAGATATTTTTCCCCGTTCCTTCCTTTATTAATAGAATCAATTGCTGCAGAAACGATGTCTCGAACATCAACCCAATTGTATCCACCCGGAACCAATGCTGGAATCTGCCTATTGACCAATTGAAGGAATGCTTTTCCCATCAATGACGGTTCGTAATCCATCGGACCAATGATTGCAGTAGGACTTAGAATAAAAGCATTTAAACCATTGTTCGCAGCTTCCATTACGATTCTTTCACCATCCGCTTTTGACCGGTCGTAAGAAAATGCGTTGTCATCTACCAATTCTCTGGTCTCATCCAGAGTCTGGTTCAGCGGCTCCTGGCGGAATGCATGAATAGAGCTAAAATGGATAAACTTTTTCACGCCCGCTTTCTGAGAAGCCTGAATAATATTCCGTGTTCCCTCCACATTGAGCCTTCTTACAGTTCCAAGAGGGTCACCGGCAATCGATATTTTGGCAGCAAGATGGAACACAACATCAACACCGTCTACAAATGATTCTAAAAAATTAGGATCGAGCAAATCACCTTGAAAAATAGTTGTTTTCAAATGCTTAAGAGCATAATCATTTTGATGGCTTAATGCTCTGACATAATCCCCTTTCTCTACTAATTTTTGGCACAAATTAGCCCCTACATGGCCATTGGCGCCAGTAACAGCAATTATCATAACAATATACTTGAAATAACAAAGATAATAGTTTTTATAAAATACATAAAGAAATAGAAATCTGCCTGGTCATGCGGAAATCCTTTCCAATCCTGATTTTGCATTCAGGATATTCTGCACCGGGCGAAATTCATTCCGAATCAATTGCCAACGGTTTGGATATTCGTTAAAGAGATGAAGAATCTTTGATCGGTGCTTTTTTAGGGCATCAGTAATAGCTGGAGGTGAAATGGGTTTTGGAAATTCATTTCCAAGATTTGAACTGGTCAGTATTTTATTTTGCGATTTTAATAGGTTAGCTGCATGCTCTAATCTATCCAATAAAATAATCGTTTTTGCATATTTAACAGGAACTTCACCAACATGTTCTTTAAGCTGTTCTTTCACTTTTTGTTCCTGCTCTATATCGAAAAATAGATGGAAATCAGAAATGAGAACGTCACTAATACTTCTTTCCGGCACCATTGCATCAGCGTATTTTGCAGCTTTTTCCAAAATTGCCTTTAGATTGTCAATACTTCCGTCAAAACCCTTTATCTTTTTTATAGTGGATTCCGAAAATTTATAATTTCTTGAATTTTTACTGGAAATCTCCTCTAAATAGCTATAAGATAGATGAATTATTCCATCTTTCAATTTCTCGGTAAGATGAGAAACCTCTTTTCGGAGTTCATTAACTTCATAAAGGATGTTGCGTGTATTCTCGGTAAGTGTAGCAAATAATTCTTTATCCTCTTTTTGGATGTCGAAATGGGCAATAATTGAATTTCTGATTAGATGTGCAATGATCGTTTTATTACCAGTTGACAGTATTTTGGTAGGATTGATTGTTCCAAAATTACTAAGATCCGTCTTAAAATAAAAGAAAAAAAGATCATTATAACCATCGACAGAATTCTTAATTCTAATTAATAAAATATTGTTATTAAATTCATTAAATATATTTAATTGAATCTTTTCTTTAGGTTTAATTTCGAAAGGCAAATCTTCAATTCTCAGCCAAGTGTAAGGAGAATTATCCAACCGGAAACGGTTTAAGATTGAAGTAGAGTCAGAGACATGAAATGATTCTTGAAAATACTCCCCGTTATCATTTTTTAACATCGTAGATACCAGATTCTCTTTCTCGTCGGTACAGTAAACAGCAACCACTTTTTCAATACCCGGAAGCAATTTAGGCAAGATATTGAGTATGAAAAGAATGGGTTTTTCAGTAAACGAAAAAGATCTTTTCATTTAGCATTAAGTTTTATGCAAATATATGCTTAAATATATGCTTAAACAAATTTAAGTTAAAATTGTTGCTTAAAATTGTTAAGTAAATTTTTCAGCATAAATAGAATAAAAAAGTTAAGTCAAAAATAATACTTAAATAGCTTGATATCAACCTAATAAAAATATAGATTTGTCATATTTTAAAATCACATACTTAATAGTTATACTCATTTATTAAGCAAATTAAGTAATGGCAGAATTTGATTATTATTCAATAATGGAGAAGCGGATTAATTATTTATCAAAGAAATACGATCCATTTAATAAATTTTCCAGAGAATGGGAAAAGATTACAGAAAAGCAAAATTGTACTCAATCTATCAAACCGAAATTAAAAAAAATACTTGCGAAACAAATGGCTGAAATCTATAATTCTGTTATCGCATTTTTACTCTGAATGTCTTTTTTAAAGTACCTTTACTTCATAAAAACAGACCATTATGAAAACATGCAAGAAAATTTTTATCGGGTTGTTAGGACTGATCGTTCTTTTACTGGTCATCGCTTTTCTGCTACCTTCTAAATATCATGTTGAGCGCAACACATTCATTATGGCGAACAAATTGACAATCTATGATCTGACAAGTCATTTCCAAAAGTGGGATCTTTGGGCACCCTGGACTCAGAAAATTGACTCCACAGCAAAATTTGAACTTGTTGGCCCCGATGGTGAAGTCGGTACAAAGCGGATATGGGATGGGAAAATCCTGAGAGATGGAGAAATGGTGCTTACTCAGCTTATTCCGGGAGAACTCGTTGCATACAACCTTTCGTTCCATAAAGGAGACTACAAATCCAAAGGGAAGTTAACGATCGAAGCACTAGGAGATTCCTGTAAAGTTTCCTGGATTGATGATGGTGATCTTGGCTATAATCCCATTTCCCGATATATGGGGCTTTTTATGGGAAAAATGATGAATCCGGATTTTGATAAAGGCCTTTCAAAGCTTAAAACGGTTGCGGAACAACGTAAATCCTGGCCAAAGATGAAGGAAACAACAATACCGGAACAATTTGTCCTGGTTATAGTAGATTCTGCTAGGATAAAAGATTATAAGAAAGTCATGGGAAATGCCTTTGGAGAGATATTTAAATATATACAAACCAGCGGACTTAAACAAAACGGTTCTCCATTTTCAATTTGCCTAAAATGGGATTCTGTTACAAAAAGTTCTGTTATGAAAATAGGTGTTCCTGTGAATAAAGAAGGAAAAAATAATGGAAGGATAGCAGCTGAAAAAATTCCTGCCCAGAATGCAGTGATGGGATATTATTTTGGCCCTTATGATAAAATTGAGTCTGCTTATAACGCCCTTGCTCAATATTGTAAAGAAGGTAAAAATGAAATTACAGGCGGACCTTGGGAAATCTATATCTCAGATCCAATGATCGAAAAAGATTCAATGAAATTTGAAACTCATATCCTGTTTCCGATAAAATAATCTGGTTCAACGCAAAAATGTCTACTTTAATTGATTGTTTTTTAGCACAATAGTCCCATTAGTCCCCAATCAGAGCAACTGACATCTGCGGATATAAGCTGATGCCATTTTGCAGCGTAGAAGGATTTATATTTTCTTTTCGATAGCTGAGGGAGTGAATTTCGACAATCAGTTTTTTGTTGACGTGAGCGGGATATATATTGTCTCCAGCACCTGAAAAAAGAACTGGCTGTACATTCGAACAATACCTCTTTTTTCAACAAAATAAAAAAAACACTTATTTGAATTCCTTTTTCAGCAATTCAACCCAGCCTGCAACTCTTTCCCGTGTCAGATGGTTTTCATACTCTTCATCGATTGCCAGTCCTACAAGTTTTCCTTTAACCAGGGCTAAGGAGTTTTCAAATGAATATCCTTGACGTACAACAGATCCTACAATGTTGGCATTTCTCTTCAGGAGCCATTCATATAATATCCCCATCGCATCCACAAAAGTTGAGGAATAGGTACTTTGATCTCCCAAACCAAACAAAGCAACTTTTTTTCCTGTAAAATCAATTTCTTCAAGAGTTTCCAGAAAATCCTCAAAATCGTCCTGCAGGTCACTAACTCCCCAGGTTGACAATCCGAAGATAAGATAGTTATATTTTTCAACATCTCCTTTTTCAGCAAGATCAACGTTCATGATATCTGCTGCATCTTCTCCAAATGTCTTCCGTATAAGAACCGCAATGTTTTCTGTATTCCCGGTTGTGGTTCCATAAAATATTCCGATGTTTGCCATAATTGCAACTATTTTCGTACGTTTGTCCTATCCAAAATGCCTGATTTTGCTAAACTCACAAGTCAAAAGTAGCAAAATTTCCATAAGAAACATATCGCTTACGGAGAAACTTGTTCTTTACTTTCTCATTATCGGGATTGGCGTTATCTCCGTGATAAGTTTTTATTCATTCTACAGCACAAAGAATGCATTGATGAGCCGGACTTTCGACCAGTTAACTTCGTTAAGGCTGGTAAAAAAGAACCAGGTGGAGATCTTTTTCAGTGATCGCCTCAAGGACCTTACACTCCTCTCCAATGCTTATGATACAAAGCAGATCATTTCATTTTTTAATGCTTGCAGAAAAAAAGGAAATGGTTCAGATGATCAGGAACTACTGGAAAAATATTCAGAATACCTGAATAAATACAAGGCACTTAGGAACTATTTTAGTTGCATTTATCTGGTTGGTGTGGATCAAATAGCGTTGAAGGGCTTTCTTCAAAATGAAATCAAACCTTTAATTGTAACAGATAAGATCTTTGGGCAACAAATTATTACTTTTTCAGCCTCTCATTTTCAGCATCATCGGATTATTCTTCTCGACATGATCCCGGATCCACAGACTCATTTGCCGGTTCTGTTTATTGCTGCTCCGGTAACTTCAGAAAGTAAGGAAATCGACGGCTGGCTGTTTCTTGCAGTTTCGATTGAGGCGATCAATAAGATCATGGTAAACAATAATCCTAAAAGCGGATTAGGTATGACTGGCGAAACCTATCTTGTGGGTAATGATTTCAAGCTTCGTTCCGGATCAAGGTTTATCCCGAATTCTATCCTGAATACCATCGTAAGGACACAACCAGCAATCAAAGCATTAAACAGGCAGGAAGGGCAAGTTATCACACCGGATTATAGAAACATTACGGTATTGTCCTCGTTCAGCAGGGTCGATGTCCCCGGCATAAATTGGGTTATTCTTGCCGAGATTGATTTGAAAGAGGCCATGATCCCGATCTACAGGATGCGGAATAGTTTGTTGATTCTAAGCCTTCTCATTTCCGTAATATTCTTCATTTTCGTGTTCTTCACCTCAAAAAAGATCACGAAACCTATTATCCTGTTGAGAGATGCTGCTATGCGTATCGGGAAAGGACAATATGACGTGGATATACCTGTAAGGGCAAATGATGAAATCGGGGCACTAACCAGGGCTTTCAATATAATGTCGGCACAGATCAAGGAAAAAACCAAGGAGTTACAATCTGAACGTATTGGTCGTCTGCGTTCAGTGATTGATGCCGAAGAAAGCGAAAGGCAACGTCTTTCAAGGGAAATCCATGATGGGATTGGGCAATCGCTGATCGCCCTGAAGCTCAGGTTGGAGAGTTTGCTTTACATTGAAAGTTCTGAGATCAAAGCAAACATCAACGTGTTGAAAGACCAGTTCGATGGAACAGTTGATGAGATCAGGCGGATCTCAAATAATCTAATGCCTTCGGTTCTCGAGGTTTTCGGGATAACCATTGCATTGCGGAATTTATGTGACGAAACCGAAGAACATTGTGAGATTAACATCATTTATGGAACATCCGGTGATCTGGAAAATATCAATACAAAAATTAAAACCTATTTATTCAGGATCGCACAAGAAGCTTTTAACAATATCATCAAGCATTCCGGGGCAAAAGAAGTGGAGATCAAACTTATCCGGATCAATGAAATTGTTAATTTTACCATTCGTGACAATGGAAGGGGCTTCGATGTAATTGATGTTGCTTTCGAAAAAGGTAATGGTTTGCATAATATGCGTGAACGGGTAGCTTTGATGGAAGGAACCATCGACATCAAATCAAAACTTAACCAGGGAACAGAAATTATTATTCAAATTCCCGTTTTCTGAAATTATGAAAAAGATTAAAATTATTTTAGTGGATGATCACCAGTTGGTGCGGGACGGGATAAAATCCTTACTTAACGGCATCAATGACCTCCAGATCATCGGGGAAGCTTCCGACAGGATTGAACTTTATCAGCTACTAACCAGCCTGAGCCCCGATTTGCTGATCATGGACATCTCTCTTCCTGGTATTTCCGGTATTGAAATAACGAAGACCATTTGTCAGGATTATCCAGGTATTAAGGTGTTAATGCTTTCCATGTACAACAGTGAAGATTTTATTTTCAACTCGATAAAAGCAGGTGCAAAAGGATATCTCCCTAAGAATACTTCACGAAAAGAACTCCTCGAAGCCATTTATGCCATTCAGAGCGGAGAAGACTTCTTTTCGGAATCTGTCTCCAAGACCATGCTCAAAAGCTATGTCAGAAGAGCTACGGATGATGAAAAATCCATTGAAAAATCCAGCGAGATCCTGACTACCAGAGAAATCGAAGTGTTGAAATTGTACGTCGAAGGACTGATCAACAAAGAGATCAGCGACAAGCTTAACATCAGCATTCGTACTGTGGAGACCCACAAAAATCATATCATGCGTAAACTCGGACTGAAATCGACGGTGGAGATGGTTAAATTCGCGATCCGCAATAAAATTGTTGAACTCTAGGATGTTTCCCTTCCTTATGTAAGTATTATTCGCAATACCTTCACATAAAACTAAGGTTTACACTTATATATTACGCCAAGCGCTCTTATCTAATAATCAGTACTTTACAGGATTGTACAACATTTTATTCTTTCGTAAAATTGCTGCGCCATTCCTGATAACCAAGCAAATTTATAAAACCATGAAAAGATTGCTCGTAATTTCTCAATGGCTGATGGTAATTTCCTTCTTGTTTATTGTATCAGGAAAGTGCTACTCACAAATACAGGACGAAGGGCTTGCTGAACAAAAAGTATCTAGTCCTGCTCAATTCAATCTGGGGGCAGATCTGGTGAGCCGGTATATCTGGCGAGGAAAAGATTTTGGGAATTCACCTGCAATCCAGCCCAATGTTACATTCTCTGTCGCCGGGTTCAAGATCGGCGCCTGGGGTTCGTTCGGATTTGTTCCCTATACTGAGCAAATTAATGACTCCACCAGTGTGAATATGGGGAATTATGCCGAGGTTGATCCATTTGTATCTTATACCCTCAAAGGATTTACGCTGGCAGTGACCGATTTTTTCACCATCAACGGATTGACGCCCAACTCAGGCAATTACTTCAATTACAAGAATAGCACCACAGGCCATACTTTTGAGATTTCTTTAGCCTGGGCAGGTCCCGATAAGTTCCCCCTGCAGTTATTTGTCGGAACGCTGGTTTATGGAGCTGATAAAGGGAAGGATTCGGAAGGGAATTATGGCCTGGGTACGACCAATAATTACTCAACCTATTTTGAAGCGGCTTATCCTTTTACTATCAAAGGCGTTGGTGTAAAACCGTTTATTGGTGGAATTCCTTTTGGTTCATCATGGTATTGCCCGACAAGTGGTATAGTCAATGCAGGTCTGACAGTTTCCAAAACCCTTCAGATCACAAAGGAATTTGGTTTGCCGCTCTTTACATCAATCGTTGTAAACCCTCAATCGCAATGTGTTTTCTTTGTTTTTGGACTTTCTCTTTAGAATTCAAATGATAAATCTTCCTCTTCACAAAACAGTTTCCGGTAGTATGTATTCATTTACTACTAATCCAAGCCATATAAACTTAACAAACCTAACAAAATTCTATTATGGGAACAATTGATATTGGTTCGACCGGCTTTATGCTGTTATCAGCGAGTCTGGTTATGCTTATGACTCCAGCGCTGGCCTTCTTTTATGGAGGTTTAGCAACAAAAAGAAACATACTTGGCATTATGATCCAGAGTTTTGCTTCTCTGGGATGGACCACTGTGTTGTGGTTTGCATTTGGTTATTCATTATGTTTCAGTGGCGGAGAAGGTGGTTTTTTTGGAAATCTTCAAAAAGCTTTCCTGAATGGAGTTTCAATGAATTCTGTTTATGCCGGAAACGGTAAGATTCCCGAAATTGTGTTTATCGCTTATCAGATGATGTTTGCAATTATTACACCTGCGCTCATCACTGGGGCATTTGTAAACCGTGTTACATTTAAGTCCTATATGATTTTCCTCACATTCTGGCAGATCCTGGTTTATTATCCGTTTGTGCATATGATCTGGGGTGGAGGTTTGCTGGCCGAATGGGGTGTGTTGGATTTTGCGGGAGGTATTGTTGTTCACGCTACCGCAGGCTTTGCTGCTCTGGCTTCCGTTTTTTATATAGGTGCACGCGTGGATAAAAGTTCAATTCCTAACAGTATTCCGCTTGTTGCGATTGGTTCAGGATTGTTGTGGTTCGGCTGGTATGGATTCAATGCAGGAAGCGAGTTGCAGGTTGATAATATCACAGCCATCGCCTTCCTGAATACGGATGTGGCCGCTTCCTTTGCGACAGCAGCTTGGGTAGTGATTGAATGGATCAGGGAAGGCAGACCCAAATTGCTTGGACTATTGACCGGGTCCATTGCTGGTCTTGCCACGATTACACCCTGTGCCGGTTTTGTTCCGTTATGGTCGGCTCCTTTGATCGGAACGGCGGCAGGGCTGGTTTGCTATCTTGCAGTCCAATTGAAAAACAAACTTAAATGGGATGATGCTTTGGATGTGTGGGGCGTTCATGGAGTCGGAGGAGTGTTGGGAACAATATTATTAGGTGTGTTTGCCAGCAATGCTATCAACAAAGCTGTTACCGTGAATGGCCTTGCTTTTGGAGAGACAAGCTTCTTTTTAAAAGAGTTGATAACTGTAATCGCCGCATCTGCTTATGCATTCATCTTTACATACATAATGCTTGCCCTGATTAATCTTGTTGTAAGAGTCAGGGTCACAGAAGCCGATGAAAAAGCCGGGCTCGATTTTGCATTGCATGGCGAAAAGGCCTACGATGAAGGAAGTCTCTGATATCAATTTCAGAACTCCTGACCCAAAATCAGGTTATCAAGTATTTATAGGATTCCTGTCGCAGACCAAATTGTCGCTTAATTCGTAAACATGTGCATAAATATTATCTAAGAGGCTGAAATACAATGTACACACAATTTGTTAACTGTGTACCAGAAAAACTTGCGACAGTCCTCTTTGCTCCCGGTCAGGAGGTCTGAAATTATCTATTGATTTTTGAACAGATTCTAACACTGTGAAAATCCGCGATCAATGTAAACCATTCAACGACACAAACTTTCGGGCGTGGGCCTGGGGCCATGGTAACGCGTGACGTGCAATGACTTCCTACAGGTCTTTCCTGTTCATTACAACGAAGACAATTCCAATAAGGACAACAGAATATAACATTGGTATGCTGCAATCCATGAGGGAACCAGTTTCCTGAACATGCAGTCCCATAATGGTTTTTAGGATAGGAATATAAGGATACTCAACCAAGTTAAGCGCAGCGTTCACTGGTAAATAATGTGATATTCCGCCCAAATGCAGACTTGGAATTTTGGAAACCATCGAAAAAATTGGTTCAATGATTAACACGTAAAGCGTAAAAAGTGCTATAGCAAGGCCTGTATTCCTGAAGATAAAACCGAAAAAGAAAGCAATGATAAGAAAAGAGAATAATAAGACAAAAAAAACGGAAATGAAGCTGGATTTAGTCACAATCTGCGAAAAACTCGTGACTTCTGAATGGGTAATACCCAGAATGAAGATTCCCAATTTCAGAATTACAGTTATGCATAATGAAAGCAGGAGAATGAACAGAAGTTTGGAAAGAAGGAATTCTTTTTTACTCATTCCGGTTATTACATTTTGACGGATTGTTTTATATGTAAATTCATTCGTGATTAAAATGATGATGATAATAGCGGGGAATATCAATATATACCGGATGCTGGCGAAGAATGTAAGATTTTGCCAGATGTTTGGGAAGAAATATATATTTACGTGTGGCAGCGGAATCGGAAGATGCTTGTTCATGTCGGTAACCCAGCTGTTGACAATCAGTTCCGCAAGGATTATGCCCGATGCTAAAAAGAGAAAATACAAACCAATAATGATCCAGAAGGTTTTGTAGGTTAGAATCTTTCGTAATTCCAGGCGAAGTAGCTTTATCATTGGTTTTTGTGTAAAAGTTCAAGAAAATGTTGTTCAAGTGTTCTTTTTCTTTCTGCTAGATGGTTTAAGACAATTCCTTTCTGGTAGAAGAAACCGTTAAGTTCAGAAGCATCGATCTTTCCATTGAATGTGACAATGAATTTTTCTGGTGCTGCAACCAGGCTAAGGAATTGCGGATGTTCTTTAAGAAGTTTACCAAGTTTGTTCATTTCCGCGCAACCCAGTTCAAAAGAATCGGAAATGGATAAAACTTCACCGACGTTGCCATCGAACAATTTATTGCCTTTATCCAAAACCGCCACGTGTGTACATATTTTCTGCACTTCGTCGAGAAGATGACTTGCAAGAATGATCGTTACTCCTTCCTTCGCAATCATCAGGATCAACTCACGGATCTGTGCGATGCCTTGAGGATCCAGACCGTTGGTTGGTTCATCCAAAATCAGTACTTCGGGATTCCCCAGAAGCGATGCGGCAATTGCAAGCCGTTGTTTCATTCCAAAAGAAAATGTCCGGAACTTATCATTCCTGCGGTGGAACAAATCTACCAGCTTGAGTACCCTTTCTAGATCTGAAGGGGATTTGTCTTTGATATCAGCAATGATCCTGAGGTTTTGACGTGCTGTCAGGTAGGGATAGAAGTTAGGACTTTCAATTACAGATCCGATTCTCTTTCTGCTTTCATTCGATGGATTCCTGCCGAACCAACTGAATGACCCGCTTTCAGAACGTATGAGCCCAAGAATGATACTGAGGGTAGTAGTTTTCCCACTTCCGTTTGGACCAAGCAAACCAAAAACCTGCCCTTTATGAACTTCTGTTGACAGCTGATTAACCGCGTGAATCCTGCCGTAGCGTTTCGAAATTTCCTGAATGGATAGAACTGTTTCCAAATTTTCCAGTGCTGATTTGTTAGAATATGTAAAGCTGAGACGAAAGGTTTAAAATATTGTTACAAAAGATCCTTGAAATCAGTGAAAAAGTAAAAAAACCGTCGGTTTTTTATCAATAGCAGGTTGTTTTCCTCTCCAGTTCCCGACTGTATTAACAACAATTGATTCTGCAATTGTTGTAAGCTCTGTAGCCAAGCAAAGGAGCGTGCCTTCATGGCAGTTTTCAATAATTGCCTGGAAAACCTGAATATTCCTGTAAGGTGTTTCAATGAATATCTGTGTTTGATCGAGAGAATAGATGTTCCGTTCAAGCTCCTTTAACCGTTTTGCCCGGGTACTTTTATCAATCGGAAGATAACCAATAAAAGAAAAGTTTTGTCCGTTGAATCCTGAAGCCATCAATGCAAGCATGAGAGAGGATGGTCCGACCAATGGGCAAATCTGGATATTTGCTTCATGGGCAATTCGCAAAATTCCAGAGCCGGGGTCAGCCACACAAGGAAGACCGGCTTCGGAGAGTAACCCTGCGTCATTCCCATTTACTAATGGTTCAAGAAATGAGGATAAGTTCTCCTGCAGAGTATGCTCATTGAAAATGAGAAATTGAAGCTCATCAATAGCCAGGGCAGGAGATGTTTTTTTCAGGAACCTGCGGGCAGTCCGTACTTCTTCAACAATGAAATACTTTAGTCTGCGAATAATTTCAATATTATATTCCGGTATAACATTCTTAACCGGACTTTCTCCGAGCGGTGCAGGGATCAAATACAGTATTCCTTTTTTCATTCCTGATCCTTAATACATCACAGTTTCAGCCATGGCAGATTATCCAGGTCTACATTTCCTCCCGATAAAATAATTCCGATTTTCTCGTAACCAGGTAAAATTTTCTTCTCGAGGATTGCTGCTAGAGGTACAGCAGATGAGGGTTCTACAAGAATCTTCATCCTTTCCCACAGGATTCGCATAGCAGTTTTCAAGGAAGCTTCACTGACTGTGATAATTTCTTTCACGTGATCCAGAATAATGGGAAAAGTGATTGTACCAAGAGAGGTTCTTAATCCATCTGCAATTGTATCCGGATTAACTGATGGAATGATCTTTTTCTGGGTAAATGAAAGATAGGCATCATTCGCTTGCTCAGGTTCCACACCAATTACGTCAGTTCCATGAAAAAAATAATTCGCTGACAAAGCCGTTCCACTCAATAATCCGCCACCGCCAACAGGTGAAAGAACAAGATCGAGGCCAGCCGTGTCTTGCATTAATTCAAGTGCAGCCGTTGCTTGTCCTGCAATTATTCTGGTATCGTTATACGGATGGATTTCAATAGCGCCAGTCTGTTCCATGACCTTAAAGAGAGTTTCTTCACGCGCTGTCAAAGTGGGCTCACAAAAAGTGATAATTCCTCCATAAGAACGAACCGCTTCAACCTTAACCCTCGAAGAATTACTGGGCATAACGATAAATGCAGGAATATTTTTCAGCGATGCTGCCCATGAAAGCGCTTGAGCATGGTTTCCCGAAGAGTGGGTTGCAACTCCTTTGGACAATTCATTATCATTTATTGAGAAAATTGTATTGGTAGCACCCCTGGCTTTAAATGCACCGACTTTTTGAAAATTTTCGCATTTAAAAAACAGTTGCTTTTCCATCAAATGATTTATGGAACGAGATGTAAGAATTGGGGTACGATGAACAAACGGCCGGATCCGGTCTGCAGCATGTAATATATCCTCAGCTGTCACAAAAGGTTGCATGGGAATGTCAGATTTTGATGTTAAAACATCAGGAATGTTATTTTAAGGCAATTTTTTCTGAAAGAATTCCACAGGCTTTATCCAATTTTTTAAACACTTCCTCAAACCCATTAATATCTCCGTACCAAGGATCTTCGACATTATAGTTTTGTCCGGGATGTACTAAATTCATCACATAATCCACCTTTTCCATATCGGCTTTATTTCTTGCAAATTGCTTGATTCTGTTATAGTGGGAATCGTCCATAATATAGATCAGGTCGAAATTCTGAAAATCAAGGGTATTGAAAAGCCTGGCAGTATGAGTAGTAATGTCGATATCATATTTTTTACCTGTAGCAATCGCTCTGCTATCAGGATGATCTCCTGCGTGAAATGCTTCAAATCCGGCAGAATCAACTTCTGCAGCCACATGAAGTAATTGAAGTTTTTTTCTGAGGATGCCTTCGGCGAGAGGAGACCTGCAAATATTGCCGGTGCAGACAAATAGTATTTTCACAACTTGATCTTCTTGTCCAGATCTTCCACAAAGATGCGGAAATGTTTATCAGTCTCTATAAGGTTGTTGACTGTACGACAGGCGTGCAGCACAGTAGCATGGTCTTTGTTGCCGCAATGCAGGCCAATGCTGGCTAATGAAGCTTTTGTGTGTTTTTTGGAGAAATACATTGATAGTTGTCTTGCCTGGACAATCTCCCTTTTCCGCGTTTTGGTGTAAATCATCTCAATAGGAATATTGAAATAATCGCAAACCACTTTCTGTATATAATCGATTGAGATTTCACGTGAAGTATTCTTCACAAATTTATCGATCATCTGCTTGGCCAGTTCAAGAGTGATCGTTTTCTTGTTCAGTGAGGACTGGGCAAGCAGGGAGATAAGCGCACCTTCCAGCTCACGCACATTGGTGTTGATACTGTACGCAAGATATTCTACAACTTCGGCAGGGATTTCAATGCCATCATTATATAATTTTTTATGCAGTATGGCAATTCTGGTTTCCAGGTCAGGTACCTGGAGGTCTGCTGACAGGCCCCATTTGAAACGGGAGAGTAACCGGGCTTCAATCCCTTTCATTTCAACCGGGGGCTTATCGGAAGTCAATACAATCTGATTGCTTTTCTGGTGAAGGTGATTGAAAATATGAAAAAAGACATCCTGGGTCTTTTCTTTTCCTGCAAGGTTATGAATGTCATCGATGATCAGCACATCAATCATCTGATAGAAATGAATAAAATCGTTCTGGTTATTATTCTTGACTGAATCGACGAACTGGTTGAAGAATTGATCAGTAGTAACATAAAGAACGGTCTTTTCAGGAAAATTGTTTTTCACTTGAAGACCAATGGCATGTGTGAGATGAGTTTTTCCAAGGCCTGTATGACTATACAGCAATAATGGGTTAAAGGATGTTTTACCTGGATTATTTGCTACAGCAAAGCCTGCTGATCTGGCCAATCTGTTGCAATCGCCTTCAACGAAGTTATCAAAAGAATAACTCTCGATCAATTGGGAATTTACTTTGATCTTCTTCAAACCCGGTATAATAAAGGGGTTCGGAATCTCTTTGGAATTTCCTCGGTTCAAATCAATCGGCATTGATACTGGGAGATTAGAGGTTGCTTTTCGCTCTCCAGTTGGGACATTGATCGCGTACGGTTCAGGATCGCTTTCTGAATTATCCATAATAATGCTGTATTCAAGTCGTCCATCATTTCCCAACTCCTTTTTAATTGTCTTTTTTAATAATGCAACATAGTGTTCTTCCAGCCATTCATAGAAAAACTGGCTGGGAACCTGAATAGTAAGGACGTTGTCCTTTACTTTTAAAGGTTTTATTGGAAGAAACCATGTTTTAAAAACCTGGTGATTGATATTATCCTTAATAACTTTTAAACAATTTTCCCAAACTTCCACGGCGTACTTTTCCATTAATTAACCACCTGCAATAAAAAAGATAAAGCTGTTTTGTAGTATCTGTATTCAAGCCAAGGGTTAAAGTTGCGAAGCCAAATTCAGAAGGAGATTAGTTAGCAAAAAACAATTAACAAATGTGATGAAAAAAAGGATACAAAAATAAAATATTCCGCTTGTTTTAAAAAAATATTCTGTTACAAGATTCTTGATTTACCTGCAAAACTAAGGGTTTTGGAAAGATTTTTGTAGACCTCATCAATTGGCTTAACTTTAGATCGTTATAATATGAAATACTTTTTGTTTATAAATCATCTAAATAGGCTTAAGGTTAAATTACAAATACTTACAATTAAATATATATAACAAATGTATAAAAACAGTCTAAATATAAATTTCACAAAAAAGGTTACCCCCCCCGGTAAATGGACAAAAACTTTATCGATATCGGACGAACCTTGTTCAATTTTTCCTGAACGACTAACCCCGATGACCTGCGAATGTAAAATCGGATCGTACAAGTCGTATCTGTAAAATCCTGATGAAGGATAGATGCAGATTCTTCTCTGAGTGTTTTCATTATGTAATTAATGACCGGATATTCAAAGGAAACCAAGTATTCCTCATTGATCGTCTTTGTAAGGATCTTAATGTTGTCAAGAGCATCTTTTGCAGAAGAACGGTAAGCATTGATGAGTCCGGGGATTCCAAGTTTGATTCCTCCAAAGTATCGCACTACAACAATTAAAACATTTGTTAAATCTTTCGATTGAATTTGTCCGAAAATCGGTTTCCCTGCTGTCCCAGAAGGTTCCCCATCGTCATTCACCCGGTAAACCGACCTGTCAGGTCCGAAGCAATAAGCAAAGCAATGATGCCTTGCATCATGGTATTCCTTACGCAGTGAACGAAGATTTTCTTTTACTTCTTCCTCCGAATACACCGGGTAAGCGCTGGATATAAATTTACTCCCTTTTTCTTTATAAATCCCCTGCGAAAACCCGGAAATTGTTCTATAAGTATCGTCAAACAACATACAAAGGAATGTCTTCCGCTAAGGTATATAATTTTCCCAAAGATTAATCTTTTGATTTGTCTTATTATTGCTAAACTCAGAGATATCTTCTTTAAACAATAATTTATATCTTCGGTAAATGAAGAACAAACCTGTTTCAGTCAAAGAAATTATTGAGGAATTCAGAGATCAACTGATACATCAATATGGAGAAAAGGAAGTGATGCAGTTTCTGTACCTCCTTTTCGATTCCTGGAAAGGCTGGACAAAAGCACAGGTTCATCTGGAGAAATCACATGAATTAAAAGTAGAAGAAGTTGCACGATTTGATAGTGCCCTGGATAAACTTAAGAAAAACAATCCCATCCAATATATAATAGGAGAGACCTGTTTTCACGGGATTCGTCTGAAAGTTAATCCAGATGTTATGATCCCAAGACCTGAAACTGAAGAGCTTGTGGCTGCTGTGGCGCATGATATCAATCATAGAAAGTACAAGGATCTTTCTATACTTGACATTTGCACCGGGTCCGGATGTATTGCTATCAGTCTGAAGAAATTGTTTCCTTCTGCTGCGGTTGCTGCGGTTGATGTTTCCTCAGGAGCATTGCAGATTGCCAGGAATAATGCACGCATCAACAATTGCCATATACAGTTTATATTGTCGGATATTCTTGATGAAGCAACCTGGAAGAATTTTCCAACCTGTCATATTATCATCGCCAATCCGCCGTATGTAACTGAAAGAGAAAAAGCCATGATGAAAAAAAATGTGCTGGATTATGAACCTTCAATTGCCTTATTTGTTCCTGATGACAACCCACTCCTATATTACCAGGCAATTACAGATTTATCAGTGGTTCACCTTCTAAGTCCTGGACAATTATATTTTGAAATCAATGAGCACTTTGCTGATGAAATCAAAAAACTCCTGTTGTCAAAAGGTTTTCAGGGGGTCGAGATACTGTCGGATATTCATCAGAAACTGCGATTTGCTAAGGCAGAACTCTAACGAATCAATTCTTTCAGCACACCATCAGTAACCAGAATATCCTTAATTTCTTTATATGTGATGAAAAGATCAGCAGGGCCAAAGGAATGTGGTGCAATGTCATATTGGTTATAAAAAAAACCAATCCCTGTGAGGGTTACATAAAAATTTGAAGTGGGTTTGATTTCATTTACAAAGAAACCGGAATCTGTTAGTGTCTGATTGGCAGGCACATTAAATTTTTCCCTTGCCTTTTTGGTCAAAAGCGATGTAAGTTTTTCCTCATAGTTACCATAATAAAGTTCCTTCGCCGAAATAACCTTGCCTGTATTTAGGTTAACCACCGTATATCTTCTGGTTTGTAGCCCATGCGCTCCGCCGGTGAAAGCATATTGCTCCACGTAAAAAGCCAGCACATGCGAGTTATTCTGAACAATATGCATATAATTCAGTAATTCCCAGTTAAAACTTTGGCCACTGGTCCTGTCATAAATATCAATATTGTTGTTTATATAAGTATCAAAATAGACCTGTTTAATTGCATTCAGAATCTTTTCAGGGTCAGAAATCCTGATATCATTATTGGTATACTTCGATATAATAAGCTTCTTCAATGAATCCGAAATAAACGAATTGGCTGATTCTCCGGGAAGTAACATAGAAAGCTGAATCCTGCCGGACGGAGATTTTGGCTTCTTGACAAGTGCCACTGATCCTTTCTGGAAATAGGCATTCATTGGTATACTTCCGTCGGGATATTTCTCAGTCAATTCAAATGGCAGATTCATTCCATTTCCACCAATTTCACAAGTTCCTTTAAGTGTCTGACTATTGATGAATTGACCTTTAAATGAAATACTTTTTTCCCAGGGATTCAAATTCATTACAAAACTGCCATCATTAATGACTTTTCCGCAAACCGGTATGAGATTTCCAGCATTACCAGGCTTTCCCAAAATATCTGTTTTACCAGGGAAAAGGCATTCTCCGAAAATTGTGTCATTGTTCTTTATCAGTTCCAATTCCATAGGAAATTCCTTGTTGATAGCACCCGTAAGATGCATATAACATTTTTTTGGAATCAACGTCTGGGAATAAAGTCCGTGAAATGCTAATATGCTGAATACAAGCAGCATTACCTTAATCTTACATGTTTTCATTTTCCGGATATTTAAAATTAATAAAATTGCTCAGGGAAACCCTATTCTCCTTTTCTTTCACCGAAGATTGCCGTTCCAATTCTTACAAGTGTACTACCTTCTTCCATTGCAATGTGAAAATCCTCAGACATTCCCATAGAAATCTCTGCGAAATTCTGGTCTGCAGGAAAATATTCCTTTTTGAGAAGCTGGAAAGAATGATAAAGTGACTGAAATTCATTTCTAACACGTGTGGTATCATTAGTGAAAGTTGCCATTCCCATAAGCCCGGTTATGCGGATAGCGTGCATCGACCGATAATCCTTAGATTCAAGAATAGCTTGGGCTTCAGGAAAATCAAGTCCGAATTTCGTTTCTTCCGAGGCAATGAAAAGTTCCAGCAAGCAGTCCACTACACGATTGATCTTCGCCGCTTCCTTGTTCACCTCAATTAACAGCTTCAGGCTGTCAATACTTTGGATTAACCCTATAAATGGAATAATATAGCGTACTTTGTTCGTTTGCAGGTGCCCGATAAAATGCCATTCTATGTCTGTTGGTAAAACTGCCTGCTTACGCATTAATTCCTGTACCTTGTTTTCACCAAATCTTCGCTGACCATGCCGATAAGCCTCAAGAATGCCAACCTCAGGCTGGTTCTTTGAAACGGCCACAAGTTTGACGGAAGGAGGGAGATGTAAAAACAGATCGGCAAGATTTTTTTGGATACCCATTTGCGCAAAGGATGGAAAGGTTCTGGCAAAAATACGAATTAGATATTCATTCGATGCGGAATTAGGAATAAAAACAGTGGTCGCATTTCAATCGGAAAAACTTGTAATTTTGAGCTTTTCAAAATGGCAAAAAAGATCATTTTATCTCTACTGCGGCAGTTGTTCTTCTGGATCGTGTTTTTCGATTTCATTCGGTTGGTATTTTTAATTTACCATCTGCGTCTTATTCTGATTGAGAAAATCGGATTTTTTGAGATCCTGGGTGTTTTCTGGTACTCTTTTCCCCTCGATTTTGCCACGACCTGTTATATTTTGATAATCCCATTTTTACTTTTATTGCTCCAATCGATCAGCAATTTTCCTTGGATTCACATTGTGAATAAAATTTACACCGCCCTGCTTGTTTTTTTATATTCACTCACAGGAGCAATTGAAATGGGGATTTATTCTGAATGGAAGACAAAACTCACCTATAAGGTAATCAAATATCTCAGTCATCCCTCTGAGATCTTCAATTCATCTGAAACATTGACCTTCATTTTGCTGGTGGTTCTGCTGATCCTAATGTTTCTGACCAGTTTCTATGCCTATATCAGACTTTTTTTTCTTGAAATTTTACCTGAAAAACGAAAGCTGTTTTTCTCATTGCTGTTTTTTATACTCACGCCACTTTTGCTTGTTGTTGGGATGCGCGGTGGAATTCGGCAAATCCCGATCAACCAGAGTGAATCCTACTATTCAAAGAAAAACATACTGAATCTTGCTGCTGTCAACAATTTTTTTAACCTGTATATCAGTATTTTCGAAAATCTTCCTAATTTTTCAAGGAATCCATATATTTTCATGTCACATGATGATGCCGAGAAAATCATAAAGGAGATTTACAATGTTCCCAAGGATACAACAATTTCAATCCTGAAAATCCCAAAACCAAACATTGTAATACTGATCCTGGAAAGTTGGTCTGCCGATCTTCTGGAAGATCTCGGAGGAGAACCAGGAATCACACCGCAGGTGAAGCATCTCCTACAGAACGGGATTCTTTTCGATCGGGTGTATGCTTCCGGTTCACGATCGGAGCAAGGAATGGCTTCGATATTTAGCGGATTTCCCGCTCATCCCATTTCTTCAATTACTGTTCAGCCAGATAAATTTGTGAAATTACCCAGTCTGCCTCAGCGACTTCAGAAAGACGGATATTCTACTTCATTCTATTTTGGAGGCCAATTGATTTATGGAAACATGAAAAGCTATATGATTTTTAACAATTTTGATAAAATCATGGAAGGAGCTGATTTTCCTGTATCAATACCACGCGGGAAGTTAGGAATCCATGATCAATATACCCTGGAATATCAGTTGAAAGATCTGAAAAAACAAAAGCGGCCTTTCTTTTCTGCACTATTTACTGTATCCACACACTCTCCTTGGGACCAGCCATATCCAAAGTTTTTGAAATGGGGCGATAACGAGCACGATTACATCAACAGCGCTTTTTACACGGATCATTGCCTTGGTGAATATTTTGAAAAAGCCAGAAAAGAAGATTGGTTCAGAAGTACTTTATTCATCATCGTAGCCGATCATAGCCACAATTCTTACCGAAACTGGCATCCGCAATCACGGGAATACCATAAAATTCCAATGATATTTTATGGTGATGTGATAAAAGATGCATATAAAGGAAAGAAATGGCATAAGTTGGGAAATCATCATGATATTGCTGCAACTCTGCTTGCCCAATTGGGGCTGAAACATAATGATTTCCCTTGGAGCAAAGATCTTTTCAACCCTTTTTCGCATGAATTTGCATACTATTCTACCGAAGATGGTGTCGGGTGGATTCGTCCTGATGCCTATTTTTCATTTGATGTAACAGCGAATTATTTTTATTTTAATCAGATGAATCAATCCTTTCAGGATTCCATCTTCCGCGAAGGCAAAGCTTATCTTCAAGGTGTTTTTGAAAATTATATGGGCGATTAGCCTGAATCTCCGTTCAGGGATGGGAGGTTTTTCTTCCGGAGAATTGTTAAAGAATCTCTTTGGCCTGAAAATTTTGGTTAATCTAAAAGATGAACAGCCAATCCGCTCCGGAGTTTCGGTTCAAACCAGGTCGTTTTAGGTGGCATAATATTGCCGGAATCTGCAATATTTATTAATTGCTGCATCGAAACAGGGTACAGCGCAAAAGCCGCTTTCATTTCGCCACTGTCAACACGTCTGGTCAACTCGCCTAAACCGCGAATCCCACCCACAAAATCAATACGGGTGGAAGTTCTTAGATCTTTTATATCCAGGATTTTATCCAGCACAAGTTTTGAAAGGATCGTCACATCCAAAACCCCGATAGGATCTCCATCGTTGTAAGTACCGGACTTGGCAGTAAGAGAATACCATTTCCCTTCTAAATAAAGGCTAAAGTTATGAAGATTGCCGGGCTTATATATTTCAGTTCCCTTTTTTTCCACAACAAAAAACTCGGAGATTTTCCCTAAAAATTCCTCATTTGAATGACCATTCAGATCCTTTACCAATCGGTTGTAATCAATTATGGATAATTGTTCAGCAGGAAAATGCACAGCAAGGAAAAAATTGTATTCCTCGTTCCCTTTATGATTCGGGTTTTTCATTCTCTTTTCATTTCCCACCAATGCCGCAGCAGCTGTGCGGTGATGTCCATCCGCCACATATGTATAGGGGATTTTTGAGAAAAGATCAGTAATCTGCCTGATAGTCTCATCATTGTTGATGATCCAGAAAAGATGACCTACTCCATCCGGAGCAACAAAATCATATACAGGTTTTTCTTTGGCAGCAATGTCGTTCACTATCTGATCAATTTCAGGAACGGCCGAATATGTGAAGAATACGGGTTCCATATTGGCATTGGTGGTACGGATATGCTTCATCCTGTCTTCTTCTTTGTCTTTCCTGGTAAGCTCGTGTTTCCGGATTATTCCCTTCATGTAATCTTCAACTCCGGCGCATCCCACAATTCCATACTGGGTTTTTCCATTCATGGTCTGCGCATAGATGTACAGTAACTCTTTTTCATCCTGAACGAGCCATTCATTTTTCCGGAAAAGTTCAAAATTCTCTTTTGCTTTATCATAAACAACCTGAGAATGCACATCTGTTTCTGCTGGCAAATCTATTTCCGGCTTAATGATATGAAGCAAGGAGTAGGAATTCCCTGCAGCATCTATTCTTGCTTCATCAGAGTTTAGTACATCGTAAGGTTTTGAGGCCAGATCTCTGACGATTGCCTTTGGTGGTCTGAGAGCCTTAAAAGCTTTTAAAATAGCCATGATGCAATTGTTTAATATGAAATTTTATCAGAAAAATAAAGAAAAGTAAAATAAAATGAAGAAGACAATAACTATAAGGAGTCATCATCATCGTCACCGAGATGTTCTTCTGGTTTGACGCTGCGCTGCAGCGAACCAATCAGCGCTCCGATCATCTTCGTCATTTCCATGAGATAGTTTTTCGAATGATCAAATTCGTCGTTGGTGATGAAGCTACGACTTTGTGCAATGGTAGATAAAACGACACATTCCCGCACAGAGCTCTTAGCCATCTTCAAATAATACACGAATTGACTTTTATTCCGTGAGGAGCCTTCAGCAATATTGAGAGCAATACCTTGTGCAGAAGTGAGAAAGCGTTCAAAAAAAACATTTATACAATGTTCATCTTTCCCATTTGTAGCCACTTTATAAACCCAATTGATATATTCGAGGGATTTGTGGTAGATTCTCAGATCTTCAAACCTGAAGAAAGTAGTAGTGGGTCTTTCCAATTCGTGTTCCATGGTTTGAGGAATTAATGAATACATATTAAGTTTAAGTTGAATCCCATAAAAATTTTGAAAGTTGAGCGTAACGAGTAATTAATTCCTTATTTATTAAGCTGGAACGACCTGTCTCCATATTTCAGAAAATTCACGATCTGTGTTGCTGCAGCAATTCCGGCATTGACGTTTGCTTCTTCAGTCTGAGCTCCCATTTTCTTTGGTGTAAAGAAAAATCTCCCTTTAAAATTAGCTTCAAACTCAGCCTTGTTCGTGGGTTCAACATCTGAAAGATAGACAAAATCTTTACGATCTCCGAATATTTTCAACAAATCGGTTTCATTAATAACTTCAGCCCTTGCAGTATTTACCAATACAGCACAAGCAGGCATGCTGGATAATAATTTATAGTTGATAGATAATTTGGTCTGGCTGTTTGACGGAATGTGAAGGGAAACATAGGAGCACGTACGATACAATTCATCCACAGATCCTAAGCATTTGACGCCATCTTTCTCAATGTCTTCTTTCTTGACAAAAGGATCAAAAGCGTAAACCTCCATCCCAAATCCTTTGGCGATGCGGGCCACATTTTTCCCCACGGCACCATAGGCATGTATTCCTATCTTTTTATCTTGTAATTCTGAACCTGATTTGCCATTGAAGAAATTCCTTGCATGGCAAACCATCATTCCAAGCGCAAGTTCTGCAACTGCGTTGGAATTCTGGCCTGGGGTGTTCATCACACAAACACCTTTAGCTGTTGCGGCAGGCAGGTCAATATTGTCAAAGCCGGCTCCTGCCCGCACAATGATTTTCAGGTTTTTTCCGGCTTCGATAATGAATTTATCTGTTTTGTCGCTTCTGACTATAACAGCATCAGTATCAGCGATGGCTTTCGCGAAATCATCCTGACTTGTATAACCCTCCAGAAGAATTAGTTCAAAACCAGCTTCTTCAACTACTTTTCGAATTCCTTTTACTGCAATTGAAGCAAAAGGCTTATCAGTGGCAACGAGTACTTTTGTCATAGAACATGTTGTGTTTAATACGTAAAATCAGGAGTTTATTATCTCGAATTCATGGATGCAATCAACCATTGCCTGAACACTCTCCAAAGGTAATGCATTGTAAGTGGAAGCACGGAACCCACCAACCGAACGGTGGCCTTTGATACCAATCATTCCTTTGCCTTTTGCAAAATCCATGAAGGCATCTTCTTTATCCTTATATTGTTCTTTCATTACAAAACAAATGTTCATTAATGAACGTGAGTCCTTTTCAACAGTACCGACAAACATCTTGCTATTGTCAATGGTATTATAAAGGAGTTGTGCTTTATGCTTATTCATCTCCGCCATCTTCTGAACACCACCCAGGTTCTTTATCCAGCGTAGCGTTTCAAGACATGTATAAATGGCAAAACAAGGGGGCGTATTGAACATCGACCCTTCCTTAATATGAGTCTTATAATTTAGCATGGTAGGAATAGGACGATCTGTCTTCCCCAGAATATCTTCTCGAAGGATGACAAAGGTAACACCTGCAGGCCCCAGATTTTTCTGGGCACCGCCATAAATAAGGGCATACTTGGAAACATCAATTGGGCGGCTTAGAATATCCGACGACATATCTGCAACCAAAGGAACAGGGCTTTCCAGATCGGTATGAATTTCTGAACCATAAATGGTGTTATTGGTCGTAATATGAAAATAATCTGCATCCTTCGGAATAGCAAAATTCTTTGGAATATATGTAAAGTTCTTGTCGGCTGATGAACCAACGACCTCAACATTACCAAAAAACTTGGCTTCTTTAATAGCTTTCTGCGCCCACACACCAGTTTCCAGGTAAGCAGCTTTCGTTTTGAAAAGGTTATAAGGAACCATGCAGAATTGTAAGCTGGCGCCACCTCCCAGAAAAAGTACATGGTAATTTTCAGGAATCTCTAATAGCTCCTTGAAAAGCGCTACAGTTTCATCCATGATGGCTTGAAAATCCTTACTCCTGTGCGAGATCTCGAGTAATGACATCCCTATTCCGTTAAGGTCAAGAATCGCTTTCGCGGAATTTTCAATTGCTATTCTGGGCAATACAGACGGACCAGCGTTGAAATTATGCTTCTTCATAAATAGACAGGTTTATATAAGGTTTATGTCAGAATGGTTTTAAAAATACAAATAACAGAGAAGCAAAGGTAAAATATTTTGATTTTGATTATCAAATGTCAACAGTAAAATATTTATGTCATTCTCACCAGAAAAATGGCAAATTTAGTTATTCTTTGCAGAAATATTCTGAATGAAATTCCAATTTCCATTTTCGAACAAAAAACCATCCAGGTTTTCTCCCAGAGGCACGTTGTAAACAGGCTGTCCCTCCTGCGGTTCAAGCAATGGTCCAAGCTGGTCGCAGACAATCATCCATACGTTTCGATTTTCATAATCATAGGCTTTTCTTCCCGGATTCCATTTTTTGTTCCCTGTAGGGATGGTTTGCTGGTCAAACCTCAGTACCATTGTTGCATAAGAGGAGTAAGTAAAGATAACACGAACATTGTTACCGTTATGGTATTTTCTGAAAATTTTTGCCCCGAATACTGGATTCCCTTGACCGTCAAAGGTCAACACATCAATGACCTTTTGAAACATCAAGGAATTGCAGCCATCCCATCCCAATAAAGAATAATAGACTTTGTTACCGGATTTATTCATCAGAATTTTATAATACAATGCTCCGTACCATTTTCCAGAAACAAGGATCCTGAACTCTGGATCATTGATGGAACTTGATGCATCGGATAGTTCAATGACTTTATTTTTTTTCTTATTTTTTACCTGGATAAGGCAAAAGTATTTGTTTGTTCCGTCACTTTTTGGAAGATTCCAATTGTAAATCCTGAATTTTTTATCCGGAGAATAGATCTTTCCTATGGTCTTCAAAGAATCGAAAGGATAATTGAAAGTGGCAGGAAAAATAAGTGTCTCCTTGAGAAGGGTAAGGTAATGATCGTTTAACAAAATTTTCAGTGAATCATTGTCAGTTTTCCTGATCTCTGTCGAAATCAATCGCAAAGAATCTTCAATTTCATGTAACGCACGCTTTTTTTGGGCATAAGAAGGTAACCAAACAGCGAGTCCAAACAGGAAGACAAAAATGGCATTCCGATAATACATGAACACTATTTTGATTGCTCCTTCAAATGTAAAGCATTATTTCTAATCCATTACCTTTGCAGAGGAAGATATACGGATATGTTGGTAAAAGAAAGAATAAATAGTTTTATCCATCTGGGTCAGGTGCTTCAGGAATTCTACCGCCAAAAGACAGAAATTGTTTCTAATCCTTATCTTTTTTCTGATCAATTGGCGGTACTCGAACAGGCAGTCGCAAATTCACAAATCGAAAACAGCTGGTTTACTTTGGATAATATTTTGTATGTTATCCGTTCCATCTCTTCCAATCTGAATAGTGAAAACCTGGATTTCTGGCTGAAACCTTATAAATCAGCCTTGGACAACGAAACCAAGATAAAAACTGTAGCTGTAATAATGGCTGGAAATATTCCCATTGTTGGGTTTCATGACTTCCTTTGTGTGTTGTTATCCGGAAACAGGTTTTTGGGAAAGCTTTCATCGGGCGATAAGCATCTTCTGCCTGCATTGGCAGCAATCCTTACTGACAATAATCCAAACTGGGATCATTTTATTCAATTTACCCGGGAGCCAATCCATTCTTTTGATTCAGTTATCGCCACCGGAAGTAACAGTTCATCAAATTATTTCCAGTTTTATTTTTCTAAATACCCACACATTATTAGGAGAAACAGAAACAGCATAGCTATTTTGACAGGAGAGGAAACTGCTGAGGATCTCTCAAATCTGACAGTGGATATTTTTCTCTTCTTCGGACTGGGTTGTCGTAGCGTTTCAAAAATATATATCCCCGAAAGATATGATTTTTCTATGCTGATACAAGCATTTTTAAGCTTTGAGGAACTGCTTGATCATCATAAGTACAGGAACAATTATGATTATTTCAAGGCAATTTTCCAGTTAAACTTGGTTTCTTTCATTGATGCTAAGAATATATTACTGAAAGAGGATAATTCTGTTTCATCACCCATCTCGGTCTTGAACTATCAATATTATTCAAACTGGGATAACCTTTTACTTGAACTTTCCGTGATCAGTGAATCCATACAATGTATTGTTGGTAAGAAAGAAGCGCCATTTCAATGGGTAAAACCCGGGAAAACCCAGATTCCGGAACTGTGGGATTATGCAGATGCGGTGGATACAATGCAGTTTTTGTTTGAAATGGTGAACCCCGGGAGTAAAGAATCACTTCCTCGAAGCTAATTTTAACGATAAATTAATAGGGTCGCTTTTTTATTATTCAGATTAATTTTGTAATTTTGCACACTTCAAAGAAAACTAATTAATACAATGAAAAAAGATATTCATCCTAAAGATTACAGATTAGTAGTTTTTAAAGACATTTCGAACGAGTACACTTTTATTTCTAAGTCCACCGTTCGAACAAAGGAAACCATTGTTTGGGAAGATGGTCTTGAATACCCGTTGGTTAAACTGGAGATTTCTCATACATCTCATCCTTTCTATACAGGAAAAATGAAGTTGATCGATACTGCTGGTCGTGTTGACAAGTTTAAAAGCCGTTATTCTAAGCATATTGAGAATAAAAACGCAAAATAATTTATTTTTTTAACTTCTTCAAAAAGCCTCTATTAAATCAGGAATGGAGGCTTTTTATTTAATGGTTAACATAATAATTTGTGTGCTTTTTAGGTTTAACCAAAGATTGGAAATATTTCTTAACCTATTTGAATTAAGATGAACTACATACTTTTCGATGAAAGCAGTGTAAGGACAAATCTACTTCCGTTAACATTCATGCGGCCAGTGGGGGATATCAGGATCGGGATTCTGACCATCAGGGAAAAATGGGAGAACCTGTTAAATTCTAAAACCTCCACACTCACTGACGCTTATCTTTCCAGGAAATTTCCTATTATTAAAGAAGACACCAACATCCTGATCAATGGATCTGTTTTGCCCAACGAGGAAATCATAGGATTGGTAAAAAACCTTCAGCCACATCAGACCATCGTTTCAAATGATTCAATCATTGCTCTTCACATTACTGCTGAAGAACTGGAGCGATTGGGTGATTCATCGCATGATGGCATTGAAGAAATTGACGTGAAAGAGGCTCCTTTAAAACTAAACAACACTTGGGATATTTTCACATATAACGCACAGGCCATCGAAGATGATTTCAAACTGCTTACTAAAGACAGAAAATCACAACCTCTCAGCAATTCAAACAAGGTCGTTGGAAACGGAAAGATATTTCTTGAAAAAGGAGCAGTCGTTGAATGTGCTGTTCTGAATGCCACAAATGGCCCGATTTACATCGGCAAAGATGCTGAAGTGATGGAAGGTGCCTTGATTCGTGGCCCTTTTGCTCTTTGTGAATATGCACAGGTTAAAATGGCTGCTAAAATTTATGGTGCCACCACAGTAGGCCCTTATTCACGGATTGGAGGTGAAATCAATAATTCCGTTATTTTTGGCTATTCCAATAAAGCCCATGACGGGTTCCTCGGACATTCTGTCATTGGTGAATGGTGCAACATTGGTGCTGATTCCAATACTTCCAACCTCAAAAACACCTATGATGAAGTCCGTCTTTGGAATTATCAGAAACAAACTTTCGTGGGAACATCTTTGCAATTTTGTGGATTGATTATGGGTGATCATTCCAAATGCGGAATTGATACGATGTTCAACACAGGGACCGTGGTCGGTGTCAATGTCAATGTATTTGGCTCAGGTTTTCAACGCAACTTCATCCCTTCCTTTACCTGGGGAGGGGCCGGACGGCATGCTGACTATAATCTGCAAAAAGCGCTGGAAGTAGCTAAAGCAGTTTATTCAAGACGAAACGTCATATTCGATGAGACAGAAAAACAATTACTCTCCGATGTCTATCGTATGACACTGAAAAATAAGCATTTGTAATTTAGCTTGACAGATTAATTGTCTTTTTTCACAACTTTTTCCTGGTCAGTTTCGACTGGCATATTAATTGTCATTATCAAAAAACTTCATTGACATCGAATTAAAAATGACAGTTTGACGTTGAATTTATGAAAAATCAAAAAAAAGATCCGAATTTGTTTTTATCCGATATCATCGATACAGAAACTGAATTCATTCCGCTTCTTTCTTCAGAAGATGAACTTACAATGAACTCAGAAGAAGTCCCGGAAATACTTCCAATTCTTCCGCTACGTAATACCGTTCTTTTTCCAGGTGTAGTGATTCCCATTACAGTTGGAAGGGATAAATCCATAAAACTAATTAAAGACTACTATAAAACTGAAAGGATCATCGGAGTTGTTGCGCAAAAAGATCCAAAGGTGGAAGATCCTGAATTCCACGACCTGAATGACATTGGGACAGTAGCTTATATTATGAAAATTTTCCAGATGCCTGATGGTAGCAACACAGCAATCATACAAGGAAAACGAAGATTTCGTATTGTTGAACCCATTCAATCAGAACCTTATATCAAAGCGAAAGTCGTTCCTTTTGACCTTCCGGTTGAAACGCCAAAGAATGACCAGAGATTTAATGCGTTGATCTCGTCTTTGAAGGACCTGGCTATTCAAATCATCAATAAATCGCCAAACATCCCTTCCGACGCTGCTTTTGCCATAAAAAACATCGAGAGTCCTGCGTTTTTAGTCCATTTTATTTCTTCAAATCTTAATATCGAACTTGAGGAGAAGCAGAAATTGCTGGAAATTTCCGATCTCGTTGAACGTGCCAATCTTGTTTTGACATTCCTTTCGAACGAAATACAGGTCCTGGATTTAAAGAATCAGATCCAAAGTTTGGTGAAGGTTGATCTCGACAAACAACAGCGTGATTACCTGCTCAACCAACAGTTGAAAACTATTCAGGAGGAATTGGGAGGAACATCAAATGCCCAGGAAGCAAAAGCGCTTAAGGAATTGTCCCGGAATAAAAAATGGTCAAAGGAAGTTGAAGCCCTTTTTGAGAAAGAGATGAACAAACTTCAGCGGATGCATCCTGCGGCTGCAGAATACTCAATTCAGGTCAATTATCTTGAAACTCTTGTTCATCTGCCATGGGGTGAGTATACGCCGGATAATCTTGACCTTAATCATGCGAGAAAGGTTCTGGATGAGGATCATTTCGGATTGGAGAAAGTGAAAGACAGGATCATCGAATACCTAGCTGTGATCAAATTAAAGAAAGACCTGAAGTCACCAATTGTCTGTCTGGTAGGACCTCCGGGCGTTGGAAAAACTTCATTGGGAAAATCCATCGCCCGTGCTCTGGGCCGTAAATACACCCGTATGTCTCTCGGCGGGCTGCGGGATGAAGCTGAATTACGAGGCCACAGAAAAACATATATTGGTGCAATGCCAGGACGGATCCTTCAAAGTCTGAAAAAAGCAAAATCATCGAACCCTGTCTTTGTTCTGGATGAAATTGACAAAGTAATGGGTATGAACATAAATGGCGATCCACAGGCTGCCTTACTTGAAGTCCTGGATCCTGAGCAGAATGTTGCATTCTATGATAACTTCCTCGAGACAGAATACGATCTCTCCAGAATCATGTTTATCGCTACTGCAAATACAATCAGCACGATTCATCCTGCGCTCCGCGATAGGATGGAAATCATTGATCTGCCTGGCTATCTTATGGAGGAAAAGATCGAAATTGCCCGTATACACCTGATTCCAAAACAGATGAACGAGCATGGATTAAAAATGAGCCAGATTGCTTTCTCTAATGGAGTTATCGAAAAAATTATTGATGATTATACGAGAGAATCTGGAGTCCGGACGCTCGAAAAAAACATTGCCAAGGTCCTTAGAAATAAAGCTAAATCCATTGTGTTCAAAGAAAAATTGAAGAAAAATCTGGATTTCGCAGATGTAAAAAAGATCCTTGGAATCCCTATCTTTCAAATGGAAAAATCCATTACCAACGAAATTCCCGGCGTTGTTACTGGTTTGGCCTGGACTTCGGCTGGAGGGGAGATCTTATTTGTTGAAGTGAGCCTGAACAAAGGGAAAGGGGAATTGACACTGACCGGCAACCTGGGTGATGTCATGAAAGAATCAGCCTCTATAGCTCTTGCTTACCTTAAAGCACACACCTCAATTTTTGGTATTAATCCAGAGGTTTTCGATAAGTGGAATGTTCATATCCACGTTCCTGAAGGAGCAACACCCAAAGATGGTCCATCTGCCGGAATAACAATCTTTACTGCGCTTGCATCCGCTTTTACGCAACGGAAAGTCAGGGAAAAACTTGCAATGACTGGAGAAGTAACATTAAGAGGTAAAGTTTTGCCAGTAGGAGGGATCCAGGAAAAAATACTTGCTGCCAAACGAGCTAATATCACCGATATCATCCTTTCCATTGAAAACAGAAAGGAAATTGAAGACATCAAAACCGGGTATATACAGGGTGTGAATTTTCACTATATCGAAGAAATGAAAGAAGTGAAGGATCTTGCCCTCTTGGATGAAAAGGTTAACAACCCGATCATTTTCTGATCGTGCGGCGGTTTTCTTACCTTACTAATACCATCCTTCGGGTAGCATTAAAATCGCCAGATTCCATCTTATAAAAATATACACCAGGGGGTAGATCTTTCCGATTGAACTGAAGTGAGAAGATTCCGGCCTCATGTTTCCTGTCAGCAGGAATATCTATCAGGTTTCCGGCAGAATCAAAAACGGAGATCTTGACTGCTGAAGGTTTTGGTACCTGGTAGTTGATTATGGTGCTATTCATAAATGGATTCGGAACATTCTGATAAAGGTGATACCCGGCAACCTTATTCTTCTGCTGTATTCCTTCGACTATTGTGGCCTGCTTAAGCAGAATATTCCTATATGGATCAAAAGCCAGGCTCTTTGGCTCCTTAGAAAAAGTAAATTCGAACAGCTGGTCATTGACATCGTTGATAACCTGGATCAGCGTGTCGGTCTGATCCGTAAACTGGACTTGGATTTGCACAGGCATCCTGAAGAATACTGTTTGATCCTGCGTTTGCTTCATAAGAAATTTCACATTCCAGTTTCCATTTCCGAGATCCTGAAATTCGTAGGCATTATAGTACTCCGGATGATCAGGATGGTAAATCCATTCCTGGAAAAACCAAGTCAAATCCTGTCCGCTTACCTGGTTTACTTTTTGAATGAATTCTTCTGTGACTGCATTTTTAAACATGAAATTTGTATCTGTTGCATACGAATAAAGCAACTGAAAAAACAGGGAATCCCCAAGAACATAACGCAATTGGTGAAGAACACAGGCGCCTTTATCATAAACTATTGCAGTATTATAAAGCGTGTTGGGATCTGGAGTTTGCATTGCATAGGCAGGATTGTAAATCGGAAGTCCAGGATTTGCTCCAAGATAATAGTTTGCCTGTCCTTCGAGGTGACTCTTGTAAGCTGAATAGCCATTGGTATGTTCAATCCAAACAGATTCGCAATAAGTAGCAAAACTTTCGTTCAGCCACACATCTGCCCAGGTTCCGCATGTAATAAGGTCGCCAAACCATTGATGAGAAAACTCATGAGAAATAAGTCCTTCCTGCCACCCATTCGACCTCAGGTTGATCAAAGTCTGGTTTTCCATCCCGCCCCAGGGAAAATAACTGTTCAAAGTTGCAAAACCAATTTTCTCAAAAGGGTATACACCGAATTTCTCAGAGAAAAAAGAAGTCATAGGAATGATTAATAGTTCCATTGGCGTCGGGATCTCGGGGTATTTATAATAAAACCTGGCAGGAATGCTGTCATTCGGATTATCAGGTAAATGCCAGTAAACAATATCCAGAAGGAAGTTTATTTTGGATGATATCGTGATCAGGTATGTGGAAACCGGATCTCTGCTGGTCCAGTGATACCACAAAGTGTCAGCGATGAGTAAAGAATCAGCCAACTTGCCGTTGGATCCGAGCTTTACCGTAGCAGGTACTTTGGCCGTCAGGTCAAGTAACGCTTTATCAGAAGGACGATCCCAGCAGGGAAACCACTTTCGTGAACCTTCCGGAGGTGTATCCGTAAAAACAAATCCCCCTGCTGCATAAAATGCATTGTCTGTAACATTCTTATGTTTGAAATAGATTTCAATTTCCACAATTTCACCAGGCTGAAATGTCCGGGTTAGTTGAATCTTTAATGTATCTGATAAATGGGAAAAAGAAACAGCAGCCATTCCAACAGAATCGACTGCAAGAGAGAAATTCACAGCATTCAGCCCGATCGAATTCAGGGCAGAATCTACTTTAAAAGTTATAACCTCTTTTGCAGTAAACTCTTTTGAAGGGGGTGTTTGGTAACAATGATAAATGTCAAGATCAAGTTTGTACTTCAACACATCATATGAATGCTTCATGTAAAAATGAGCAGTATCAAAAGGTTCAATTGAAAAGGACTTATGCGTGCCGGCGACCACAGTCAGAGCAATAAAAGTACCGGTTAAGAGGACAAGCAGCTTTGCGGAAGATTTCAGCAATTTCATAGATTCAGAAACTTGTTAGATTTTATAATAAGATCTATTTTATTGAAAAGAATGTTTATAACCATTTAATAATCAGTTAGGTGATTAGATGATAATTTGTAACTTTATGATTATTAACCAAATAATTGATAAAAAGATGCAAATTTATCCAACCAATCTAACCGAAAACCAGTGGAAAGTTATTGAAAATATTTTGAACGATAACCGAAAATTCAAACATGATTTAAATTTTTTTTTCAATGCAATATTCTATTTCTTAAAAACGGGTTGCCAATTGCGTATGTTACCAACACATTTTGCACCCTGGAATACTATATATTATTATCACAGACAATGGAAAAACAATAGCTTGATTGAAGAAATTCACGAAGTACTTCGGAATATGGTACATAAGATTGCTGGACATAAAGAATTTCCAGGTGCTGTTTGTATTGATAGTCGATCTGTGAAAACATCTCGTTCTGGCGGAGTCAGTCGGAGGGTAGATGGCGGAAGGAAAGTGAAAGGTCACAAACAACATATTATTACAGATACTATAAGTAGTAGTTGAGCACGCTTCAACCATTCATGACTCATTCCCATATGAATACTGCGATAAGAAGATATCTCCTTAAGGGGGAATGCGTATTATCAAAGAGTTTTATGATAAGCGTGATTCTTGGTGCTGGGAACAGCACTGGTGCAGCGTAAATCAGATATGATGATGTGCAAAAAAAAATTCTTAATAAGAAAATGGAATGCCGTCACAATGTAGTTTGTAAAGGTGCTTTCCCAAATTCGATCATAATAAATCCGATGAAATATTTTCTGAACTAATTACTTTTTAGTTTGAACAACTTAGGAGTTCTGAATCAAAGAATATATTGCAGTTTACAAACGATGTTACATTTGTAAACTGCAGTATATTCATATAATATTTTAACAATCTGGCTATTATAATTATTTAATAACAGGATCATCTTAATAATTGTTGTATGTTTAAGAGCAAAGCGTAATCGAAGTAACTGTTATACCTAAGCATTATTCGCACTATACATTTGAATGTAGATATAAATCCTTACAAATTTGATTGATTGTAATTAACAATAGACCACTGTTCAATTGGGTTGTGCCAATTGTAAACAATTCTTTAATTATATCAATACACTAAATATAAATAACACAAAACCATATAAATACATAATGTATATAAACAATAACTTGAAACAAATCAAATTTAATTATTTTTAATAACTTTATACAGAATTTACATAAAAGCATTACTTTTGTAATCACTTTAACTTGGACAATATGGTCGAAAGGATTCTGGAAATTTTTAAACTGAAGAATTTATCACCTTCTCAGTTTGCGGATGAAATAGGCGTTCAGCGATCAAATATTTCACACTTGATATCTGGAAGAAATAAACCGAGCCTCGAATTTATACAGAAAATCATGAATAGATTTCCCGACGTAAATCCTGAATATATATTGTCTGGTTTTGGAAACATTTTACGGGATGGTTTACAGACTTCATTGGACCTATCTTCTCTTTCTGTTAAAATGCCTGAGAATCAACCTGAACAGATTTCAATGCCTGAGAATCAATCAGAAGAACCTGTTACCGCTGGCGATCCAGAAACAACAAAACCCATAAAGAATAAAACAGCTCCTGAAAATGGGCGAAATATTGCAAAAGTGGAAAATAATAGAAATGATAACAAAATTGAGAAAATTGTTTTCTTTTTCAACGATAAAACCTTCAGGGAATATTTTCCTGAATGAGAACTAAAATCGTTCCTTTCCCGAGAAAAAGAAAGAGCTTTCGATAGCGGCATTTTCATCGCTGTCTGACCCATGAACAGCATTTTCACTTACAGAAATCCCATACAATTGACGAATGGTGCCGGGATCCGCTTTTGAAGGGTCCGTAGCACCGATCAGTTGACGAAATTCCTGCACAGCATTTGGTTTTTCCAAGATAGCAGCAACAATTGGCCCTGAGGACATAAATTCCACAAGATCCGAATAAAAAGGTCTTTCTTTATGTACTTCATAAAAAACACCTGCCTGAATTTTTGTCAGTTGGGTTTTCTTAAGAGCAACAAGACGGAATCCCGCTTCCTGGATTTTTGAAAGGATTTTTCCTTCAAAACCATCTTTGACTGCGCTTGGCTTGATCATCATGAATGTTCGGTTACCTATCATTTTATTGATGTTTAATTCCTATGTAAATTTAGCTATTTATTTAGTATTTTTGCAACTGTTATCTGGAAAATCAAGCATCTTGAAAAAAAACGACTTTCACAGTATTCATAGTCTTCTCCAACAGCCTCAGAAAATACTGATCACCACACATACAAACCCTGACGGAGATGCCATTGGTTCCAGCCTGGCACTTTTTGGTTACTTAAGGAAAAATGGGCATTCTGTAACTGTTATGATTCCAGACCCGGATCCGAAATTTTTGCAATGGATGCCTTTTCATGAAAACCTTCTTGTTTATTGCCTGGAGAAAGAAATCTGTCGCGCTCATATCCAGGAAGCAACATTGATCTTTTGTGTTGATTTCAACAGTCTTAGCAGATTAAACCAAGCTGAAGCTGATTGCAGATGTTCGACTGCCCGAAAGATATTGATAGATCATCATACACAACCGTCCAATGACTTTGATTTTCTGATTTCGGACACACAAACATCTTCCACTTCTGAGTTGGTCTATGATTTTATTGCAAACTCGGGTGATAAAGAGAAAATTGATACTGAAATGGCGACCTGCATTTATGCTGGTATTATCACCGACACAGGCTCTTTCAGCTATTCCTGTAATTATGAAAAAACTTATTTGATTACGGCTGACCTTTACCGTCGCGGAATTGATGGCGAACATATTCACCGGTTGGTGTATGACACCTATTCGGAAAGCAGGCTTAGGCTTCTGGGTTATGCGATCAGTGAGAAACTTGTTGTTCTTCCTGAATATCATGCTGCATATATTGCTTTGACCAGACAAGAATTGGACCGTTTCAATCATCAGATTGGTGATACCGAAGATATTGTGAACTATGCCCTTTCAATTGCTGATATTAACATAGCAGCACTTTTTTACGAACGTGAAGATATTGTAAAAGTATCATTGCGGTCAAAGGGACATTTTTCTGTTAATGATATTGCCCGGACTTATTTCGAAGGAGGTGGCCATGTGAATGCTGCCGGAGCAAACAGCAAATTATCTTTGAAAGATACAGTAGACGTATTCGTGAAATTTTTACCCACCTTTCAGGAGCAATTAAATTCTGTTTATTAATGCCATGTAAAATTGAACGGATGATCTTCCCAATGGTCATCTCTGTCCTTCTTGTTTTCCTGTTTCTTCTTCCCTCTTGCGGCCAGGAACCTGCGCCAGCTAACGCTACGCATAATTTCAATATGATGGATGATACGCTGCTGAATTACAATAAAGGCGTAATGTTGACAGAAGACCGCGAAATAGAAGACTTTATTTTTCGATATCACTGGAAAATGACAAAAAGCCCGACGGGTCTAAGGTATTTCATCTATACAAGGGGTAGTGGGAAGAAAGCGGAAAAAGGGGAAAGAGCGACATTGCAATTCACTGTCAGACTGCTTAATGGGAACCTTTGCTATTCATCGGTTGTGGATGGAAAAAAAACATTTAAGATCGGTTATGGTGGTGTTGAAAGTGGATTGGAAGAAGGAATTTTGCTGTTGAAAGTTGGAGACAAAGCAAAATTTATATTACCTTCGCATCTCGCTTTTGGGTTGCTAGGTGACCAGAACAAAATCCCCCAGAATGCCTCGTTAGTCTATGATGTCGAACTGGTAGAAATAAAATAACCTTAATAATAATCACAAACAATTATCTATGAAAAAAATGTTTTTTCAACCTCTGGCAGTTATTCTGCTGGTCGTCTTTGCCTCTCTGGCATGTTCATCTAAATATCCGGGTTTTGATAAAACAGAATCAGGATTGTATTACAAATTGTATAAAGTCAGCAAAGACACAATCAAGCCAAAGGTAGGCGACTGGATTACCTTAGACTACAAATTAGTAGTTAAAGTAAAAAGCAAGGATTCTACTTTATTGGATAGTAAAAAGACTTCCCAGGGTTCCGTTCGTCTTCAGATCCCACCTTCTGATTATAAAGGTGACCTCTATTCCGGAATGAAAATCATGTCGTCTGGTGATAGTGCAATCTTTATTATTCCGGCAGATTCTTTATTTAAACGTACATTTAAACAACCTTCCCGTCCGCCTTTTGTCGACAGCAATAGTGTAGTGCAATTTTTCGTTCATTTGAAATTAATTGAAAACCCGGCTGACCTCATGAAAAAGGAAGCGGAAACGCTAAAAAAGTATGTTCAAACCAACAACATTACAGTTGCTCCGACTCCTTCAGGAATATATTTTATAGAGACGGAGAAAGGTAAAGGGTTGAAAATTGACAGCGGCTTAATGGTTAAATTACATTTTACGGTTTCGCTCATTGATGGAAAGCAGATCTTTTCAACTCGCGAACAACCTGAGCCCATTGAATTCGAGTATGGGAAACAATTTGACACCAAAGGCTTGGAAGAAGCTGTTGCTAAGATGACCAAAGGTGGAAAAGCCAAAGTGGTTGTTCCTTCGAGGTTGGCGTTTGGTGAACAAGGCAGAGGGACCCTTGTTCCTGCTTTTTCGACTTTACTTTATGATGTTGAAATTGTAGATGTTCAATCCAAGGCAGACAATGAAAAAGCAAAAGCGGAACAAAAAAAGAAAGCAGAGATAAAAGTTGATGCAGCAAAGAAGGCCGAAGCAGGTTTGTTACAAAAATATCTGAAAGATAATAAAATAACGACAAAGCCTACTGCCAGTGGTCTTTATTACATTGAGAAAGTTAAAGGAACTGGTGCTCAGGCAATGGCTGGGAAAAAGGTTGGTGTTCAGTATACAGGAACCTTGTTGAATGGAAAAAAATTCGACTCTTCCCGCGATAGAGGAGTAAAACCATTTGAGTTTGAATTGGGAAAAAGCCAGGTGATCAAAGGTTGGGATGAAGGAATAGCCATGATGAGAAAAGGCGGAAAAGCCATTTTGATCGTTCCATCATCCATCGCTTACGGTGAACGTGATATGGGTGATATCACCCCTTATTCCACCCTTGTTTTTGATGTTGAACTGGTGGATGTAAAATAGTTCTTTAAACGTTTTTGAACTCCAGGAGCTTCTCCAGTGCTGAGATTTCATCTCTTAGCCTGGCAGCCTCCAGGAAATCCAGCTCCTTAACGGCAGCTTCCATGGATTTCCGGGATTTGGCAACAAGCTTCTGGAGTTTTTCTTTTGGTAAATATTGGATGACAGGATCGGCGGCAATGTCTGCTGTCTCTTTTTCAATATAAGCCCGGGAGGATTTACTTTGAGCATCAACAACCGCAGTCTGACCAAGAATGTCAAAAGTACTTTTTACAATCTGCGCAGGTATAATATTATTGGCAATGTTATAAGCGATCTGCTTTTCCCGGCGGCGATTGGTCTCGTTGATCATTCGTTGCATGGAATCAGTAATTTTATCAGCATACATAATAACTTTACTGTTGATGTTCCTTGCTGCCCTTCCTGCGGTTTGCGTCAATGAACGTTCAGAGCGTAAGAAACCTTCCTTATCAGCATCCAGAATTGCAACGAGAGAGACTTCCGGGAGATCCAATCCTTCCCTTAAAAGGTTAACACCCACAAGGACATCAAAGACTCCCATTCTTAGATCCCGCATAATCTCAACTCTTTCTAATGTGGCTACATCCGAATGAATATAGCGGCAGCGAAGTTCCAGCTGGGTAAAATATTTTGTAAGTTCTTCAGCCATTCGTTTAGTCAGAGTAGTAACTAAGGTTCTTTCATTTTTCTGAATCCGCTGGTTTATCTCATCCAGCAAGTCATCTATCTGGTTTAGGCTGGGCTTGATCTCGACAACAGGATCCAATAATCCGGTAGGACGGATTACTTGTTCTACTAATATTCCCTGGCATTTCTGGAGTTCATAATCAGCAGGAGTAGCACTAACAAACAGCACCTGATTAACCATTGATTCAAATTCATCGAATTTGAGAGGTCGGTTATCCAGCGCAGAAGGTAAGCGGAATCCATATTCCACAAGATTTTGTTTGCGTGAACGGTCACCTCCAAACATGGCTCTTACCTGGGGAATGGTCACATGACTTTCATCAACGATCAGGATATAATCGTCCGGGAAAAAATCAAGCAGGCAAAATGGTCTTGAACCGGGTGTACGGCCATCAAAATACCGGGAATAATTTTCAATACCTGAGCAATATCCCAGTTCACGCATCATTTCAATATCGTAGCTCACTCTTTCCTCGAGCCTTTTCGCCTCAAGATCCTTTCCAACCTCACGGAAATAGGCCACCTGCTTCATCATATCGTCCTGGATTTCAAAGATGGACTGTTTCATTTTCTCTTTGGATGTGACAAAAATATTGGCAGGGTATATGGAAATTTCATCTACTTTCTCAATCCTATGCCCGGTTTGCGGATCAAATGATTCAATTTCTTCAATCTCATCACCAAAAAAAATCACGCGAAAAGCTATATCAAGGTAAGCGGGGAAGATGTCGACAGTATCGCCTTTCACCCGAAATTTTCCACGAGTAAAATCGTATTCCGTCCGTGAATAAAGACCATCAACAAGTGCGTAGAGAAATTTGTTCCTGACAATTTTCAATTTGGTCTTCAAGTGAATAATATTTGTAGTAAAATCATCCGGATTCCCGATTCCATATATACAGGAGACAGATGCCACTACGATCACATCTCTGCGGCCCGAGAGAAGTGTGGAAGAAGTGCTAAGCCTCAGCTTTTCAATGTCATCATTGATGGAAAGATCTTTTTCAATGTATGTATTGGTGGCAGGGAGATAGGCTTCCGGCTGGTAATAATCATAGTAAGAAACAAAAAACTCTACTGCATTTTCCGGGAAAAACTGTTTGAACTCACCATAAAGCTGGGCAGCCAGGGTTTTATTATGACTCAAAACAATGGCCGGGCGATTAACATGCTGAAGCACATTGGCAATTGTGAAAGTCTTACCAGAACCTGTAACTCCAACCAGGACCTGCGCCGGATCACCCCGGTCAATGCCTTCAACTAATTGTTTGATAGCTTCCGGTTGATCGCCGGTAGGAACATATTCAGAAGTAAGCTTGAATTGCATTTTTCGTTATGAAATGATATTAGTTTTGCGGAAGAATCTTGAGGTACACTGACACCGGATAATGATCCGAAAGATCTACTTTAATTCGCTTGTAATTAGATGCTTCAAAGAGGTTATCAAATAAAATATAATCGATACGGAAAGAAGGGAAATTACCTGCAAACGTATTACCGAACAATCCTTTTCCAGCTTTTTTATACGAGTCTTTCAGCTTATCAGACAAAACATGATAAGTATAAGAATTCGGTGGATCGTTAAAGTCGCCGCAAACAATCACAGGATATGGAGAATTATCCATTTCCTTCTTCAACATATCAACTTGTTCAGCACGAAAAGCAAAAGCTTTTTTCAATTTGGAAAAGATTTTCAAAGAACCTGCACTAAGATCCAAAGACTCAGATTCCTTTTCTGTAAGGTGTGCATAAAAGGAATAATCTTCATTCCCGAACTTATTGGATTCAAGGTGAAGGTCATACACCCGCACTTTGATACCATTGATAAGAATATCAGCAAATACGCAAAACACATTCCTGTTGTTCATTCGAATAAACCCATTTCCAAGGATAGGGAATTTCGAAAAAATGGCCAGGACATTAACTCTTTTCTTATTTTTTATTTCCTGGTAATTTTTATAAGTAAAATAGCCGGAGCCAATTTCCTTAGTGAATCTGTTGAGTATTTGCGTACTGTCCTCACTCTTTGCAAAAAATTCCTGGATACACAGAATGTCAGGCTTTTGCTCAGCAAGAAAATCTGTGACCTTCGACCTTATCCCGGGATTATATGGCTTGTTTGTAATGCCATAAAGACTATGAACATTGTATGTCATTATTTTTAAAGACCCTGACGGTACATTTTTCCGGGCTGAAAAAGTAACCGGAAAGATTGACAGTAGGTGATTGAAACCCAACAGAATGACAACTAAAGTTATCCAGGCATACTTTTTCCATAGAAGAATCCATAGGAGAAGAAAAAAGAAATTGATTACCAGCCATATCGGATAAGCCAGACCAAAAAAAGCGAACAACCAATACTTTGCCGGGCTGACAAATGGAGCAACATAAGAAGTCAGAAGACAAAGGAGGAATAAAATATTAATAGCAAGCAAAAACTTTACGATGAACGATTTTCCTTTTCCTTTTTTCGTAACAGCCATATCTTCAATTGTTCTTTCCAGAAGTTCTGAATAAAAACGCTTTTTCTTCCTTAGTCAGGCTGTCGTAACCGCCTTTTGAAATCTTTTCCAGTATGGAATCCGTCTTCTGTTGTTTCTCCGATTTTTCGAGATTGTATTCATCATCTGTCTTGGGCCGTGAATAATAGGTATAATTATTTGTCGTTTTCTTTCGTTGGCGATGGAAAACGTTCTTTAGTTTATCTGGCCATCCCCAAGAGGTCCCAATAAGATGCGGTAAGTATCCTTTTCTGAGGTAAAGGACATAGAGAAAGCCCCAGAGTGCTCCTCCGATATGTGCAAAATGGCCACCCGAATTGCCGGCAGGGATTGCAAAAAAATCAAAAATAAAAAGAACCAGTGCCAGGTAGATAATCTTCACCCTACCGACAAAAAGAAGCTGAATTGTATAGTTGGGAACATAGAAGGAAATCGCCATCACAATTGCCATCACGGATGCTGAAGCACCAAGGGCTAAGCTGCTATTAAGCTGCGGAAGGAATACAGGAAAGAGGTTAAATGCCAGGATATATAACAATCCTCCAGAAATCCCGCCAAAGAAATAAGTAACGAGAAGCTGGCGCGGATTCAGATATTCCAGAAAAATTCTTCCAAACCAAAAAAGCCAAAGCATGTTAAAAAGAATGTGGAAGAAATCCAGGTGAAGGAACATGTAAGTGAACAGAGTCCATGGTTTCAGTGACAGGAGGCCGATGGAAGCCGGAAGAGCCAGAAAGTTTAATATCCAACTGTCATAATTGGCTTGGCTAAAAAGAAAGAAAACCACCCATACAATCATTGATAGTATCCAAACTCCGGCATTTATCAGGATTAGTGTAGAAAGAACAGATCTTTGCCTGAAAAACAATTTTACCCCATCAAAGGGATTTGGATATTGGTTCATTATTTGACGTAGAGTGAATACTAATGGTTAAACGATCGTTTGCGCCAATAAAGTATAAGAATCAGACCAAATATCATTCCGCCAAGGTGCGCAAAATGAGCAACATTATCACTCGGGTTATTCGAAATCCCTGAAAAAATTTCGATTGCACCATACAATATCACGATCCACTTGGCTTTTACCGGAAATAAGAAATAGATATATACCAGCATATTCGGGAACATCATTCCAAAGGCAAGAAGAATTCCATAAACTGCTCCTGAGGCACCAACCGTTGGAACATCCATACCCAGCTGGATCAATTGGTGAATGTAATTGAGAGATTGTTGAGTAAATTCGGGACTTTGAGGAGTGACGGTCCATGTTGTGATAAAAGTTTGCAGCGAGCCATAATATTGCGGAAAATGATGATTCACGAAGGAAACAAAGGCATCCAGCGATGGAGCTTGATTATATGCAAGAGCTGCCGCATCTATGGATGAAAAGCTCCAAAAATGAACGAGCGTTTGAACAATACCTGCACCAATACCGGTTATGACGTAATAAGTAAGAAACCGCTTTGGACCCCAGACATTTTCCAGCAGGTAACCAAACATCCAAAGAGCAAACATATTAAAGATAAGGTGCTGGAATCCTGAATGGATAAACATGTAAGTGACAAACTGATACGGTTGAAAGAGGTCAGAACGGAAATAGTAAAGACCCAGCAATTTTTCCAGATCTATTCCGAATGTCGTTTTAAGTGACATCGTTGCAAGAAAAAAAAGTCCATTGATAATCAAAAGGTTCTTAACAACTGGAGGAAGGAGGCGGAATCCCGCCGGGCTATATTGTTCTGTCATCACAATTCAGGTTCATTTAAATTTTCGTTTCATCTCTTCAAATCCGATGATTGTCATCGTAGGTTTCCCATCGGCAGTAATATCAGGAATTTTACAGGCAAAAAGTTGTTCAACCAAGGCATTCATTTCTTCCGGTTGGAGCTTTCTATTTCTTCCCAAAGAAAGACTTTTCGACAATGACCTTGCTAATCGCTGACCCGGTTGTGTTTTTGGATCTTCACGGGAAGTTTTTAGTGATTCCAGTAATTTTTCAAAAAGATCGGTAATATTTTCATTCAGGCAATCTGCCGGAATCGCCTGTACAAGTAAGGTATTCTTCCCAAAGCCGGTGATCTCAAAACCTGCCTTTTCAAAATCAGCATTAAATTCTTTTAACAGTTCCACATCTTCATGCGTAATATTTATCGTTTGTGGCATGAGTTGTTGCTGAGAGGCAGGAATATTAGATTCCATGGCTGAAAGAAATCTCTCGAAGAGGATTCTCTCATGTGCATTTTGCTGGTCAATGATCACAATGCCCTTGTCGGTGAATGTAATAATATACCGGTTCTGTACCTGGATAACATCTGATTTCCCTTTTGCAGTATCAATTTGATCCCAATTGGATAACGTCTGTTGAGCTTGAGGTTCGTCAGGGGATGAAGCAGAAGATGGGAACCGAAGTTCTTTAAGGGGATCAAAGAGCTTCTGCCAATGATCATAATTTGATTTTTCCCTGTTCGTAAGCGGAAGATCAATTTGAGGTTGGACTTTTTTCTCAAATGGGTTGTAATCGGGATTTACATTGATAGTTGGTTGCTTCACCTGGGCTCCGGGTGGGAGTGGCGGAATAACCATGCCTTGCTCTTGTTCAAAATCTAACGAAGGAGTAATATTGAACTTCCCGATTGATTGACGAATTGATGATTGCAGAATTGCAAAGATATTCTTCACATCCTGAAAGTTTATTTCTGTCTTTGTAGGATGGATATTGACATCGATGGTTTTTGGATCGATCGTAAGGTAGATGAAATAGGTGGGGTAAGCATCATTTGGTATTAATTCCCTGAAAGCATTTTCAATGGCGTGGTTCAGATATGGGCTTTTGATGAATCGGCCATTGGTAAAAAAATATTGTTCACCCCGTTTTTTTTTTGCAAATTCAGGTTTTCCGATAAATCCTTTGATATTTACGATACTTGATTCCTGTTCTACAGGGATGAGTCGCGGGTTATAATGATTTCCAAACAGTTCGACAATCCTTTGCTTCAGGGTCGAAGCGGTAACCTGGTGCAGAATTTTGTCGTTGTTGTAAAAATAAAACGCAATTTGAGGAGTTACAAGTGCTACCCGAAAAAATTCCTCAATAATATATTTTAATTCAAGGGTATTTGATTTTAGGAAATTACGTCGGGCAGGTACATTAAAGAACAGGTTTTTTACAGCAATACTGGTACCATCAGGAGCTGTGACCGGGTACTGGTTCTTTACATCGGATCCGTCAATTTGCACACAGGTTCCAAGTTCATCTTCATTACGTTTTGTTCTGATTTCGACCTGTGCGATGGAGGCGATAGAAGCGAGGGCTTCACCGCGAAAGCCGAGAGTATGGATAGTGAGAAGATCGTTTGCAGTTTCAATTTTTGATGTTGCATGGCGTTCAAAGCACATCCTGGCATCTCTTTCCGACATGCCGCTACCATTGTCGATAACCTGTATAAGTGCTTTTCCTGCATCTTTAATTAGAAGTTTGATACTGGTTGCTCCAGCATCGACAGCATTTTCAAGCAATTCTTTTACAGCAGATGCTGGCCGCTGAACAACTTCGCCCGCAGCAATCTGATTTGCAACAGCGTCTGGTAATAAACGAATCAAATCAGGCACTTGTGAATTTAGAATTTACTGTTAAAGGTTGAATTTTAACTATTTGAAATCTCAAAGCTTTGTGCTACAAAAGTACCGATATTTTTCAAAGCCTCACCTGATATGGTCTTTGATTTTGCATCTTAATCAGAAAAAATATTTTGTGAAGAATGATTCGGAAAATGAACTCTTGAAACTTATCGTAATCGGCGACCGGTTGTTGCTCAAGCCAAAGAAGATGCCCAATAAATCCAATGCAGGCTTATTACTTCCACCATGAATCCAGGAAAAAGATGAGATACAAGCAGGGTTTGTGATGATGAAATGCGGACCTGTTTATCCAATTCGTTTTTCAGCAGAAGAAGATCATGAACCCCGGGAAATTTCAAGAGAAAGGATAAAATATATCCCTTTCCAGGTAAGAGAAGGAAATCTTGCGGGTTTTTTGCAAAAACCGGCCATTGGGATCATTTTCAATGACGGAAAATACTTTGTTGTTCTTCAGAATTCAATCTTGCTTTTGGAACGGGATGAAGTTTTTTTTGATTAAAGCCTTGACCTGTCCAATACAGGAAATCTCATACCTGCAAGGTAGAAGATACCATAAAATGATGCACTGAAGAAGATTGTTCCAAGAGCTTCATTCATAAAGAAAGAAATCCCATGTGCTTGGTCCCTGAAAAATAGAAGACCGGCAGCATAAGCTTCCATCAGGCCAATAAATGTTTGCGGATACAATGGGCTTGCCAACCATGATGAGAAGTTCGTCAGCAGGAAGAAGATCACCGATGAACTCAACGAAGCCACTAAAATCGATCCAACATTAATTCTTCTGTGGATAGCCATACCAATCAAAACCGTAATCGCAAACCCAAGATAAACAGCGGGCATACTCGCATGGAAACCTAAAAAGAGATCGCTAACGAACATTGCTGCGATCGGGATGGCAAAAGCATACTGCTTTTTTTCTAAATAGGTTCCTGCAAACAATGCCATTGCTGCGATCGGGGTGAAATTCGGCCAGTGCGGCAACAATCGCAAAAAAGCAGCAACTGCAATGATAGAAAGAACAACAATAAACCTAGGAGTAAAGGTTTTATATTTCATTATCTATTTATGATTAAGTAATACAAAAATAGTAAATCCTTTTAATTTATTGTAAAATATTTCGAAAAAAGTTTTTTATTTGCCAATTGAACACAAAAACCTATCTATATGAGATGTCAATTTATCCTGTCCATTTTTATATTTTTTTTATTCTCTGATTGTTTCGGACAGATGAAAGAAAGAACTGACCTGATTGTCTACAATGGGAAAATTTATACAGTGGATAATATTTATTCGATTGTTGAGGCGTTTGCGGTCAAAAACAGGAAAATTATTGCAGTAGGATCCAATTATGACATTCTGAAAAGATTTTCTGCAGATTCGCTTATCAATGCAACCGGAAGGATCGTCATTCCTGGTTTTATTGATGCTCATTGTCATTTTTATGGGTATGCGATGGGGCTTCAACAGGTAGATCTTACCGGGACATTGTCGTTTGAAGATGTTTTATCCAGGCTGAAGAATGCCGATAAGGACTTTCCCGGCGAATGGCTTGTCGGGAGAGGATGGGATCAGAATACTTGGGAGATCAAGGGTTTCCCTGATAAATCGCAATTGGATCGCATGTTTCCCGACCGTCCTGTGGTGTTGATCAGGATCGATGGGCATTCTGTTTTAGCCAATGCAGAAGCTATAAAGCGCTCCGGTATTATTGGAAAGAAACAGTTTTCACTTGGTGAGATTGTAATAGAAGATGGCCAATTAACGGGAATCTTTTGTGAAACTGCAGCAGATTTTATGAAGAACAGCATTCCCTTGCCTTCAACAAAAACGCAAATATACTTTCTTGGGCAAGCACAGCTGAATTGCTTTTCGGTTGGGTTGACCGGAGTAGCAGATGCAGGAATGGATCTGGGTACAATCCAATTCATTGATTCCCTTCAGCAAAGCGATTTTATCAAGTTAAGGATCAATGTCATGCTCAATCCGTCCAAAGAAAACATCACTCATTTTATTGAAAAGGGGCCTTACAGGACAGAAATTCTGAATATAAGATCTATCAAACTTTATGCTGATGGCAGCCTGGGGTCCCGTACAGCACTGCTAAAGCAACCTTACGCCGATGCACCAGGCCAGACAGGTATTCTTGTGACTCCAGTTAATCAGATAAGGGAAACATGCGAACTTGCTCTAAAAAATGGCTACCAGGTAAACACACATGCCATTGGCGATTCAGCTGTCAAGTTAGTGTTGCAGATCTACGGTGAATTTTTGAAAGGGAAAAATGATCTTCGATGGCGGATAGAACACGCGCAGGTAGTAGATCCGGAAGAGTTGCAGTTATTCGGCAAATTTTCGGTTATTCCTTCTGTCCAGGCCACGCATGCAACATCAGACATGTATTGGGCAGGGGATAGGTTGGGCAAAACCCGGATCAAATGGGCTTATTCATACAATGCACTTTTACAACAAAATGGATGGATTGCAAATGGAACAGATTTCCCTATCGAACGCATAGATCCGCTCTATACATTTTATGCAGCTGTTGCAAGAAAGGATATGAAGGGCTTTCCTGATGGAGGATTTCAGAAAGAAAATGCACTGACCAGGGAAGATGCTTTACGGTCAGTAACAATCTGGGCAGCAAAAGCATCATTTGAAGAAACATCAAAAGGAAGTATTGAAACAGGTAAATTTGCTGATTTTGTTATCTTAGATAAGGATATCATGGCAATTCCTGAAATAGAAATCGTGAAAACCAAAGTTATTAAAACATTTGTCGGAGGAAAGCAGGTTTACGGGAAAAAATAAAAGTCGAAAGTCTGAAAGTCAAATCGCGATATACTCATCTTCAGTCTTGAATCTCCCAACAGTCGCTTTTGAATAATAGAATTGCAGGGTGATGAGACTTTGTACTTTCAACACTAGTACATCGCCGGATTTTAGTTTTTGCCCAACCACGATCATTCCGGAAAACAAAAAAATCCCTGTCAACAGGATCATACCGACAATTTCGTTGTACTTGATTTCGAGTTTATAATCACTTTCCGTATTTTGTCAAAAAATCATAAATCTTAAACCAGGCAAAGAAATTTCTAATTAATTTTCCCTTTCTCGCGTTTATCGAAGAATTTCAACGGTTTCCTGCTAATTTCGGGGTATTGGAATTCATGAATGATTTGTTGGGTTTCAAACTTAATCAAAGGGGCAACCCGAAGTTTTGCCCTGAAATGATCCTTGATATCTTTTTCTTTATCTAAAATTGGTTTATCACTCCCCACATGGATCATTATTTCATCTGTACCGATCTCATTTGTAAATACTTCGACCACGTAATTGGAAATAAAATCGATGTTATCGAGGATATCATACAGAGCCGGCGGATAAAGTGTGGTTCCTTTGTACTTAATCATCTGATTTTTTCTTCCTATAACCGGGCCCAGGCGCAGTGTGGTTCTGCCACATTTACAGGGTTCATCAAAGTGGTGGCAAACATCGCCGGTTTTAAAGCGAAGAAGCGGCATTCCTTCGATTCCCAGTGTCGTGATCGTTACTTCTCCTGGTTCGCCCTTCTTTACCGGGTTATCATTTTCATCGAGGAATTCAAGGATTATCAGTTCCGGATGATGATGACCACCGATTCCCTCACCACATTCAGTAAAGGATGTTCCCATTTCGGTTGAAGCATATGTAGAGTAGAGCCGGATCGGCCATTTTTCAGTGATTTTTCTTCCCAGAGTATTCAGGGAAAAGTCCTCATTTCTTAAGGGTTCTCCAATACAAACTGCTTTTTTGATGCTGCTTGATCTGAAATCGATATTATTGGCTTCAGCATATTCAATGATCTTCAGGATGAAGGAAGGAACTGCAACGATTGTTGTCGGATTGATCCTATGCACAGTTTCCCATTGAAGTTCAGGAATACCATTCCCTACGCGGACAATACCTGCACCCATTTTTCGAATGCCCAAAAAATAAGCCAAACCTGCCATAAACCTCCGGTCGATGGTTGTCATCAACTGGTAGATGTCTTTTTGAGTGCCTTCTGCGGTCGTAAAGGAAATGGCCTCATTGTAACCAAGTCGTTCAAGATCCTTTTCTGTCATGGCAAAAGTCACCGGTTCACCTTGTGTGCCGGATGTAGTGATGTAATCAATGATCATTTCGCGCGGAACACAAATAAAATCTGTATTCCTTGATTGAAGATCTTCTTTTGTCGTCACCGGAAATTGTGCAAGGTCTTCAAGGGTTCTGATCTTTGAAATGTCAATCTTATGAGTTTTGAAAAGTTCAGAATAAAAAGGTGATTTTTCTTTTAAGTAAGAAAGCAGTGGTTGGACTTGTTGTTCCTGAAAAAGTTTGATCTGTGAGATTGTTTGTTTTTCTATTTCAGGGAAAAAGGATGGATAGTTCATAGTTGGTTTTCGGCACATTCAAAACTGGCTGCATTAGAGATGTTCCGGAAATCTGGCAGCAGAGAACAGGGTATCTGATGTAGCTGGACTGATCGAAATATTTTCAAAAGTACAAAAAATATGCACCAGGATCATAGATATCCGAAATATTCCATATGAGGCTTGAGGCGTTTACTGATCTGCTCTTTTTCTTCTGTTGTAAGGTGATATTGATTCTTATGATAGCCTTGTAATTCCTGCCGAAAGGATTCCAGGTTATCCCTGAATATGTCAGAAAAAGGAATTCGGAAATAAGAATAAAGATCTTTGATTGCTTTTTCAGAATCCTTTTCCAAATCTTCAAATCTCAATACATATCTGTTTTCACTGGAAATGGATGATAAATCTTGCCGTATGACGTTCCAAAAATGATCAAGATAATCAATAACATCATCAACAGATGGCGGGGCTCCATTGCTATTCAGGCTGTTCTGTTTTTGAACGATTTTCCAGAGGTGCATGGTTGATGGAATTACTTCATGAGGATGCCGGTAAATGTGAATGAATCTTGCATCCGGAAACAGTGAAGTAAGCTCTTTTATTCGTAGTGAATTGAAGGGGTTCTTCGAGACAATTGTTTTATCTTCTTCGAAATTCAGTTTCTTGAAAAAATTCAGAATCTGGTTTTCCCATTTCGTTTTTTCAGATCCCTCCGGAACAAAAGAAGTGTAATTCCTGAGAAAATACCGTGAATTTATTGGAAATACGAGTCTTTCCAGTGGAGAATGATTCGTCAGACGGTAAATGGCGTATTCATCTTCCTGTGGTTCATCCATCCCCAGTTTTACCTGATCCATGGGACGGTTTTTCCCGAGTAAAAGTTTCATGATTGGTTTGTAATACTTGTAGGAAGTAAGAAAGCAACCGGGTTCAGCGACCTGGAACAGAGTTGGAGTCGACATGTTCGGGTCGAGGTTCATGATCTGGTGTAACAAAGTGGATCCGGTTCGCCAATGCCCGATGATGAATATGGGAGCTTTGGGAATAGGAGAGGCTTCTATTTTTTTACGGAAACGACGGTTTTCGATATATCCAAAAAGTGATGACCAGCAGGCACTCTGGAGTAAAAATAAAATCCGTAAGAGATATTTCGGATGATATGAAACAGGATTTCTTCGGAGCAGCTTTATTAGTTGAGGGAGGTTTGTTCCCGCAGTCAGGTAGGAATTTTTCAATGGGGATAGCTTTAAGTGCCGGTTTTGGCTTTTTCCGAAAGGATGAATTCAGCTATGCTGTTGATAGAGCGGATGACATATCTGGCCTGGCTTTGGTCTGATATCCGAATATTATATGTACGTTGAAGTGCCATAATGATTTCAATTGCGTCCACGGAATCCAGTGTCAATGCATTGGTTCCTCCAAAGAGAGGTTCTTCATCGTCCACGTCCTCAGGATTTATATCAGTTATGCTTAAAGTTTGCATGATCAGTTTTTTGATCTCCATGTTCAATTCTGCCGAAGGTTCTGATGTCATAATAATCCAGGTTAACTTTTGATTGTCTTGTAAAGTTGTTTAAAGAAATCTTCTTCAGTAAAGGCGCGTCGGTTAAGCATTTCCCTGAGTTCGAGTAATCTTTCCTGACCAAGATCCCTGTTTTTTCCGATACGCGCACAGAATAACGAAATTTCTCTCCACCCATCGCCGATTTCCATCATTCTGGATGAAAAATCATTTAATTCGGGTTTTTTGATCAAATCTGCTGCTTGTTGCAGGAAAGAAGCATACATGAAACGAAATCCGGCACCACCGGTTCCCTGGTCTTCCAGAAGGATATTGATCTTCATGATTTCATGCGACAGATGTTCTGTATCTCTTGCAAATGTAGGCCAATCCACAATCTTCTTTGCCATCGTCCGGATTCCCTTAACGCCGAGAAACGGAATCGGGATTTTCAACATGTAGAAACAAGCCTTCTTTATTCCTTTGGTAATCGCTATACGGTAGTCTAATTTCTCAGGGATACTTTCCGGGTAAAAGAGAAATCCTTTAGGCGACATACTTCCTCCGGCAAACCTTGCTTTTTTCAGCGATTCGGTTTCCAGATTCACAAGTTGCGGAAAATAGCTGTCGCTTACAATATATTTTGACCCTTTTTTTCCGACTACCACGATAAAATGGACGTTAATATGTACCCTTTCCCATGCCGGGATATAATCCATGTAATAAAAATCCACCTGAACAGCAACAGGAATACCCTTTTCGAGCAACTGATCAAGTTTCTCCTGTCCTTTTTCCGGATTTCCGAACTTCTCTGTATAAAACTTAATTCCCAGTCTTTTAGAGATATTCTTTCGAATTTGTCCGGGTTTATTACGAACAATAAAAGTCGGGAATGTGAAAGACTTCATTTTGTGAAAATAGCCGAAGAAAATTCCGCTGGAGATTCCAAAGACCAGCGGTTCGGTGATATCAAGACCTGCATGGTTAAGAAGAGAAGTCACCGTTCCTGATTCGCAATGGGCGGCCATTTTATGCCGGTATGGTACTGTAGTCATTTCGTATTCTTTGATTTAATGCATCCATGATTAGGATAACGGCATAAGACGTAACATGTCGGGCACAGTGATATCGAATACTTCAGCATACCTTTCCAATAGCTCAATCTTCAGCGACTGGTAATGTTTTGCTTCAAGATGTTTTTTGACCTTGCCCTGACGGAGGTTGACGCGAGCGGAGAGTTCGGAGATTGTCAGATCTTCCAGCACCATGTATAAGTATATCGGACTGGATTTACCTGGTTGTACTTCCGATTTTAAAAATTCTTCAAGATGTTTACGCTTTAATTCATAATCTTCAAGAAAGTTTTTGGTCAGGTATGATCCTGTTTGAATCGGACCATACGTACCATCTTCCTTCTCAACATAAAGAATGACTTGCTGTTCGGGACAATCGACAATTCCATCTTTTTCTTTCATGAGATCTCCGGTCTTTAAAAAAAGACGCTTAATACCGTTTTGCAAAAATAGCAATGGAAAACATCAATGCCAAAACAAAAAACAACAATAACATAATAACGCCGGGTAAGATAGTTAATATGGATCCCTGCCGGATAAAGATATCAAGATAATTATCTATTCCCCAACGGATAGGCGAGAACCAGCTTAGGTATTGCAAAAATTTTGGCATGAGGTTTACTGGCAGAAAAGTTCCGCTGATTACACCCATGATCACTACTGTAACAGATCCAAACAGCGCAGCCTGTCCATGAGTCCGCGCAACTGAACCAACCAGTAACCCGAATCCGACAGCAGCTAAAGCGGCAGCAATTGTGGCGAGCACGATTGCATCATACTGATTTCCAAGCTGAAGGTAAGGTATTCCGAAAAAAACAGGTAAGATCCAGGACCCGGTTAAGAGCATGAAAAGGAATTGAAGAAGGCATACGAACAGATAAAGGAGAACCTTGGCGGATAAAATTGTAAAGAAACCGACGGGTAGAGTCTTAAGCCGTAAAAAGGATCCTTCATTTTTATCTGTGATCAGACTTCCAGAAAGCGTGATAACGATGAAGAACATGGCAAAAAGAATAAATCCCGGTACGTTATTTTGAATGATCGAAGGTTGTATTGAAGATTTTCCATTAGCAGCATAAACTTCTGTAATCGGCGTCATGCCATTGATTGAAGCAGCGACCATTGAACTGATAACAGAATCCATTCCAGGTGCCATGGTTATTAACAAGTTTTCAATCGCAATGCGGCTTTGGGTGCCTTTTATCAAATAAGTGAGCGAAGTAACCAGCGATTGTTTGAATGAAAACTGAAGGCCCGGGTCAATTAGGAGGTGTATGGCAGAATCCTTTTTGGAAATCACGATACAAACCGGATAATCTCCTTTCGAAATCAATTCGTTGACAATTTTCCTGTCGAAAGGGATCTTCCTGAGTTCTTTGATTGTAGTAAATAAGCCTGAGCTGTCAAGATTTTTCTGTAGTGCATGGGAAAATAATGAATTTGACTGATCAAGGAATAGGAGTTCCGTTTTTGTCTCTTTTGAAGATTTGAGTGCATTCTGCTGGGCAAGTGTCACGATTATGATCAGCAGCACAGGCATGAAGAAAAGAATTGCCAGGCCGGGCAGATCACGAACCAGGATCAGGAATTCCTTATGCAGAACCGAAAGTAATTTTCTCAATAATTGTAAGTTTTAGCTTCGCTTGGTGTTCAGTCTTCAAGTCTTTCTTGCTTCAATGATGCTGAAGGGTGAGATGGTTGGTGTAATGCCTGAAATAGTCAAACCGGATTTCTGAAGCAATTCTTCATACTCATTCCTGGTTCTTTCTTTCCCTTCGTGCATAAAGACCATCATCTGGATATCAATCAATTTGCCATAGGAAAACCTGTTTCCTTCGGAAATGATCATTTCGAGGATCAGGATATTTCCATTGTCAGACATTGCTTCACGGATATTTGAAAGGATGCTGATACATTCAGGTTCGCTCCAGTTGTGTAAAATATTTTTAAGAATATACGCATCAGCCTGGGGTAATCCTTTATCAAAGAAACTACCTGGGATTGTCTCTACCCGGCCGGTTACTCCGTATCGTTGCAGAATTTCCTGTGATTTCCTCAGCCCATCCGGAAGGTCGAAGAGAATCCCGTTGATATTCTTATGTTTATATAAAATACTTGAAAGCAATAATCCTTCTCCACAACCGATATCCACGATTGTCTTGAATCTTGAAAAGTCAAAAGCATTAAGAATTGGCTCGATCGCAAGCTCTGAAAGATTTGTCATGGATTTATCAAACCGTTCCGACTCATCCGGATGGTCCTTGAGAAAGTCATAAATTCTTTTTCCATGAATATAGGAAAATGCATCTTTTCCTGTTTTAACCGAAAGTGACAATTTGCTCAATGCATCCCAATTCAGTTCACCCAAATGATGAAGGATCATATACCGCAATGAACCATTGCCATCGATCAGCGATTTTGACATTGCCGTATTGGCATATTGCTGATCTTTTAGTTGTCTGAAAATTCCCTTGCTGGAAAGGGCTCTCATCAAACGAAAAAGATTGCCGGGATTGGTATGAGTCAGGGCTGCAAGTTCTTCGATTGATCTTGGTTTGTCTTTCAGCAACTTTGCTATATCAAGTTCTGCTGCAACTTTAACACAGGGGAGGAGCCACAGGTTCTGAAAAAGTTCATAAAGTACGACATTGGCCGGAAACATCTTCTGGTTCATCCAAATCAATCCTGAACGGACAGCATTCAGGAATTTGATAAACGATACAGGGGGAAGTTTCCGGATTATTATCTTCTCGTTCATGTTCTTCGGATTGCTGCTGCGAAAATACGAAAACCTTATCAGGAGGTGCTGATAAATTGACAATGATCCAAAGTATCTTAGAGATTCCTTAAAAGTTCTCTAGCGGGCAGGGGTTTTTAACACGGAACGAGTAAAATTGGGCAAAGTTCGAACAGAAACTGAAATAAAATGGTCAAAATAATAAA